>DASQGB010000280.1:0-2259 GCA_035632815.1 Burkholderiales bacterium
CAGGATGTCGCGCGGTTTCAGGTCTTCCCAAACCATCTCGACGATGCGCTTGCCGGCGAGCGTCGCCATCTTGGAGTGGTTCGAATCGGGCGCCGGGATCGAGGAAGCACCGGGGAGGGCGAGCCCCAGCGTTTCGGCGATCGACATCATGGTCGCTGCGGTGCCCATGGTCATGCAGGTGCCCGGCGAGCGCGCGATGCCGTCCTCGATCTCCTGCCAGTCGCGCTCGGTGATGTTGCCGGCGCGCAGCTCGGCCCAGTATTTCCAGGTGTCGGAGCCCGAGCCGAGCGTGTTCTCGCGCCAGTGCCCCTTGAGCATCGGCCCGGCCGGCAAGTAGATCGCCGGCAGGTTCATGCTGGTAGCGCCCATCACCAGCGCCGGCGTGGTCTTGTCGCAGCCGCCCATCAGCACCGCGCCGTCGGCGGGGTAGGAGCGCAGCAGCTCCTCCACCTCCATCGCCAGGAAGTTGCGGTACATCATGGTGGTGGGCTTCTGCATCGGCTCGGCGAGCGACATCGCCGGCATCTCGACCGGGAAGCCGCCGGCCTGCCACACGCCGCGCTTCACCTCCTCGACGCGCTGCTTGAAATGCGTATGGCAGGGGTTGATGTCGGACCAGGTGTTGATGATGGCGATCACCGGCTTGCCGGCGTAGTCGCTGCGGTCGTAGCCCATCTGCGCGGTGCGCGAGCGGTGGCCGAAGGCGCGCAGGTCGTGCGCGCCGTACCAGCGGTGGCTGCGCAGGTCCTCGGGCCTCTTGCGCTTAGTCAAACTTTGCTCCCGACTCCTTCACCACCTTGGCCCATTTCGCCTGCTCGGAGCGCAGCCACTGGCCGAGGCTTTCCGGCGTGCCGGTGCGCACTTCCGTGCCCTGCTTGGCGAAACGCTCTTTCATGTCGGCTGAGTTCAAAACCTTGATCAGCTCGCCATTCAGCTTCGCCACCGTCTCGCGCGGTATGCCGGTGGGCCCGACCACCCCCTGGAAGGAGCCGGTCTCGAAGCCGGGCAATCCCTGCTCGGCGACGGTCGGCGTCTCCGCCGCCGAGGGAACGCGCTGCGCGCTCGAGATTGCAAGTGCCTTGAGCCGGCCGCCCTGCACCGAAGGCCAGGTGGCGAGCATGCCGTTGAAGAGCACGTCGGCCTGGCCGGCAACCACGGCGGCGACTGCGTCCGAGCCGCCCTTGTACGGGATGTAGGTCCAGTTGACGCCGGTGCGCTGAGCGAACTCGATGCCGGCGAGCTGCGGCGCGCCGCCAATGCCGGAGATGGCGAAGTTCAGCTTGCCGGGCTGGGCTTTCGCCATGGCGATCAGCTCCTTCACGTCCTTCACCGGCACCGACGGATGCACCGCGAGCACGTGCGGCGAGTAGGAGACCATCACCACCGGGGAGAAATCCTTCGACGGGTCGAACGGCAGCTTCGGATAAACGCTCGCGCTGATCACCAGCCCGCCGACATCGGTGAGCAGCAGGGTGTAGCCGTCCGGCGCGCTCTTGGCGACGAAATCGGCGCCGACGTTGCCGTTCGCGCCGGGCTTGTTCTCGACGATGACTGGCTGGCCCCAGGTTTCGGTGAGCTTCGGACCGATCTGCCTCGCCAGAATGTCGGAGGTGCCGCCTGCCGCGTACGGCACGATGACGCGAATGGGCTTGGAGGGGTAGGTTTGAGCGTGCGCCGCCGGCAGGAGCGCAAACGCGAGGGCTACGAAAAGGAGTCTCATGGTCGATTTTCTTTCCGGGTCAGGGCCAGAGGACGCTGGCCATCGCCGCCACTGTAGCGCGTTCCGCGGCGCCGCCAAACAAGTAAACTCGCAGCCTTCCAAATAAGGAGGAACGAATGCGCCCTGCGGTCGTTGGCCTGTCCATAGCGCTGTTCGCTGGGAGCGCGGTCGCGCAGAGCTTTCCTTCCAAGCCGATCAAGGTCGTCATTCCGTTCGTCGCCGGCGGCTCTTCCGACATCGTCGGCCGCGCCATCGCGTCGAAGTTCCAGGAATACCTCGGCCAGCCCGGCGTGGTGGAAAACCGCCCCGGCGCGAACGGCGCGATCGCCGCGGAGTTCGTCGCCAAGGCCGATGCCGACGGCTACACCGTGCTGGTCGGCTCGATCGGCGTGTTCTCCATCAATGCGGCGCTGTTCAAGGACCTGCGCTATCAGCCGGTGCGCGACTTCGCGCCGATCACGCTCGCGGTCACTACACCGAACGTCCTGATCACCAAGCCGACACTCGCGGCCGGCTCGCTGAAGGAGCTGGTCGACCAG
>DASQGB010000281.1:0-6305 GCA_035632815.1 Burkholderiales bacterium
AGGCAGTAAGCCGAGGCGCCCGGCACGGCGAGCAAGGCCGCGGTAATCAGTCCGCCTGCCGCCGACTCGGCCACGGCGACAGTCTCCTTGCGCTGCTTAAGCAGACCCGCCAGGCGTTCCGCCTGGAGCACGAGCTCACGCATGAGAAGATTCTATGCCCTCGATGACCCTCCATCTCGACGACGCGGCGGTGCGCCGCCTGCTCCGGCTCGACCGGCTGATCCCGGCGATACGCCAGGGGCTCATCGACCTGTCGGCGCGCCGCGTGCTGCAGCCGATGCGTATGGTGATGGATATTCCGGCCGAGCAGGGCCTGCTGTTTCTCAAGCCGGCGCTGACGCGCGACGCGCTCGCCACCAAGCTCATCACGCTGATTCCGGGCAATCCGCAGCGCGGCCTGCCGACGCTGCTCGCGACCATCGTGCTGATGGATCCGTCGACCGGGCGCACGCTGGCGGTGATGGACGGCACCTGGATCACGGCATTGCGCACCGCGGCCGTCTCGGCGGTTGGCGTCGACGCCCTGGCAGCGCCGGGGCCCAAGGTCGTGGCGATGCTCGGCAGCGGCGCCCTCGCCCGCAGCCACGCGCTCGCCTTGCGTGCGGTGCGCGAAGTGAGCGAGCTGCGCATCTGGAGCCGCGACCCGCAGAACGTCGAGCGCTGCGCGCGAGACGTGGATGGAATCGGTTTTGCGGATGCCGAGCAAGCGGTGCGCGGCGCCGACATCGTGTGCACGCTCACCAATGCCAGCGAGCCGGTGCTCAGAGGCGCCTGGCTGAAGCGCGGCGCCTTCGTCGCCGCGGTCGGCGCGCCGCGCCCGACCTGGCGGGAGCTCGACGACGCCGCGATGCGCAATGTCGTCGTCGCCGACAGCCGCGAGTCGGCAAACGAGGAGTCGGGCGACGTGATCCTGTCCGGCGCCACGGTGTATGCGGAGATCGGCGAAATCCTCGCCGGCGCGCGACCGCCGCCCGCGCGAGGAACCACGGTGATCTTCAAGGCGCTCGGCCAGGCCGTCGAGGACGCGATCGCTGCGCGCCTGGTGTACGACGCGGCGCTCGCCGGGTGATCGACGTCGCCATCATCGGCGCCGGCGTCGTCGGCGCATCGGTCGCCTATTGGCTCACACGCTTTGAGCCGTCGTCCTCGGTGGTGCTGGTCGAGCGCGACCCGAGCTTCGCGCAGGCCTCGTCATCGCTCTCGGCGAGCTCGATCCGCCAGCAGTTCTCGAGCGCGGTCAATATCCGGATGTCGCTGTTTGGCGTCCAGTTCCTGCAGGAGATGCAGATTCGCCTGGAAGAAAAAGGCTATCTGTATCTCGGCGCCGCCAGGACCTTGCGAGACCTGCACGAGGTTCAGATCCGCAACGGGGCGAATGTCGCCCTGCTTTCGAGCGCCGAGCTCGGCGCGCGCTTTCCGTGGCTCAATGTCGAGGACCTCGAGCTGGGCTCTCTGGGGCTTTCCGGCGAAGGCTGGTTCGACGGCCCGGCCTTGCATGCGGCGCTCCTGCGCAGGGCGCGTGACCAGGGAGCGCGCCTGGTGCACGGCGAAGCCATGGAGCTCCAGATGAAGGGCGGGAAAGTACGCGCCGTGCTGCTCGCCGACGGCTCGACAATCGAATGCGGCCACGCGGTCAACGCCGCCGGCCCCTGGGCGCGGCGGCTCGCCGCCGCCGCCGGCATCGCGCTGCCGGTGCATGCGCGGCGCCGCACCGTCCTCGTCCTTTCGTGCCCGCAGGCCCTGCCCGGCTGCCCCCTGGTCATCGACCCGAGCGGGTTCTGGTTCCGGCCCGAGGGCCGGCATTTTCTCGCCGGCACCACGCCCGAGCCGGACAGCGACGACTTGCCGCTCGAGCCCAACCTCGCCGAGTTCGACGAAGCCCTTTGGGCGCGGATGGCGCACCGCGTGCCGGCGTTCGAGGCGTTGCGAGTGGAGCGCGCCTGGGCGGGGTATTACGAGATGAACCTCTTCGACGCCAACGCGATCATCGGCGCGCATCCCGCGGTGCCGAACCTGTGGTTCGCCAACGGCTTCTCGGGCCATGGCATGCAGCAGGCGCCGGCCGCGGGCCGCGGCATCGCCGAGCTGATCCTGCGCGGACGCTTCGAGACGCTCGACCTGTCGCCGCTCGGCTTCGAGCGGCTGCTAAACGATCGGCCGCTGCGCGAGTCCAATGTCATTGGCTAACTTCAGCGATCTGCGCTTCGAGAACACGTTCGTGCGCGAGTTGCCCGCCGACCCGGTGCCCGTCAACGTCCCGCGCCAGGTCAGCAACGCCTGCCATACGCGCGTCGATCCGACGCCGGTGAAAGCGCCGCGCCTGCTCGCCTGGTCCGACGCCATGGGCGAGCGGCTCGGCATTACCCGGCCCGCATCGGCCACCGCGCTGGCCGCCGAAGTGCTGGGCGGAAACCGCGTGCTGCCGGGCATGCAGCCCTACGCGGCGCGCTACGGCGGGCACCAGTTCGGCCACTGGGCGGGACAGCTCGGTGATGGCCGCGCCATCACGCTGGCCGAAGTCCTCGACCGCGACGGCGCACGCCAGGAGCTGCAGCTCAAGGGCGCGGGCCGCACACCTTATTCGCGTACCGCGGACGGCCGCGCCGTGCTGCGCTCGTCGCTGCGCGAGTTCATGTGCAGCGAGGCGATGCACCACCTCGGCGTGCCGACCACGCGCGCGCTTGGCCTCGTCGCCACCGGCGAAGAGGTGGTGCGCGACATGTTCTACGACGGCCACCCGGCGCCCGAGCCCGGCGCGATCGTCTGCCGCGTCTCGGCGTCGTTCGTGCGTCTGGGCAACTTCCAGATCCACGCCGCGCACAACGAGCTGGACGCGCTCAGGCGCCTTGCCGATTACGTCATCCGCGAGCATTTCCCGGGCCTTTCCTATGCGAGCTGGTTCCACGAGGTCTGCCGCCGCACCGGCCTGCTGATGGCCGACTGGATGCGCCTTGGCTTCGTGCACGGGGTGATGAACACCGACAACCTGTCGATCCTCGGCCTGACCATCGACTATGGCCCTTACGGCTGGCTCGAGGGCTACGAGCCGCTGTGGACGCCCAACACCACCGATGCGCAGGGCCGGCGCTACTGCTACGGCAACCAGCCGCACATCGCGCAATGGAACCTGGCGCGGCTCGCCGAGGCGCTCCTGCCCCTGATTCCCGAGAAGGCGCAGCTCGAAGAAGGGCTGACGATCTATGCAGACACGTTCAACAGCGCGTGGAAGCGCTCGCTGGCGCAAAAGCTCGGCCTGGTGTCGCTGGAGCAGCCGGGCGACGACGAGCTGGTGAGCGGCCTCTTCGAGGCGCTGCAGGAAGTGGAAACCGATTTCACGCTCTTCTTCCGCAACCTCGCCGCAGTGCCGGCCAATGCTGCCGACGATGCAGCGCGGCTTGCGCCGCTGCGCCCCGCTTTCTACACGGATGCGGAACCGGGCCGGCTGCCCGGCTGGCTGCGCGGCTACAGCGCGCGGGTGCAGCAGGAAGGCGTGGCTCTCGCCACCCGCGCCCAGCGGATGAACAGCGTCAATCCGAAATACGTCTTCAGGAACTACCTCGCGCAGCTCGCCATCGACGCCCTCGAGAAAGGTGATGCTTCGGTCATGGAGCGCCTGATGAAGGTGCTCGAGCGGCCCTACGATGAGCAGCCGGCGAGCTCGGACCTGGCGGCGCGGCGCCCGGAGTGGGCTCGCAACCGCGCCGGCTGCTCCGCCCTGTCGTGCAGCTCCTGAACGCCGGCGCCGCGGATCAGCCCCAGATCACCCAGAAGCCAATCGCAAATCCCACCGGCACCAGGATGCAGAAGCGCAGCATCGTCGCGATGCGCCCGCGCTCCGTCGAATCGAAATCCTGGGGGCGCTTGAGGCGCTTGGCGCGGTCGTCGCGGTTCTTCTTCAGCAGCATGTACTCGGCCCCGAGCAGAACGGCGGCGACCGCGAAGCCGATCAGAAGCCCCTGGAGGGCGGGATTCACGCCTTTACTCTACCTCAGCCTCCGGCGAAGCGCTGCGGCGAGTACGGCGCCGGGTCGACGCAGGTCGCTTCACCGGTGACCATCTCGGCCACCAGACGGCCGGTCACCGGGCCGAGCGTGAGCCCGTGGTGCGCATGGCCGAAGGCGAAGAACAGCTTGTCGTGGCGCGGCGCCCGGCCGATCACCGGCAGCATATCGGGCGTGCAGGGGCGCGCGCCCATCCACGGCTCGGTGTCGAGGCGTTCGGCGAGCGGGAACAGATCGCGTGCGATCGGCTCGGCGCGGCCGAGCTGCACCGGGGTGCGGATCGCGTCGCGCAGGGCGAACTCGGCGCCGGTGGTCAGCCGGATGCCGCGGCGCATGGGGGCGAGGAAGTAGCCGCGCTCGGTATCGAGCATCGGGTAATTCAGCTTCGCCTGCCCGGCGGCCCGGTAGTGCATGTGATAGCCGCGCTTCACGGCGAGAGGAAAGCGGTAGCCGAGCGCGCGCGTCAGCACGTCGGCCCAGGGGCCGAGGGCGATCACGACGGTAGGAGCGCTCAGCGGCCCTTGCGCGGTCCTTAGCCGCCAGCCGCCGCCCTGCGCTTCGAGGCTCGCCGCGTTGCCCTGGCAAAACCTACCTCCCAATTTCACGAACAATTTCATGTAAGCGAGCGCGAGACCGTGCGGATCGTCGACCGCGACCGGGTCGGTCCAGTGCAGCGCGCCGACCAGCACCGGCGCCACGTGCGGCTCCATCTCCTGCAGCGCCTTTGCATCCACCGCGCGATAGTTGATGCCGAACTCGCGCTGCCAGCGCTCGGCCTCGGCGAGGCGCCGGTCGCGCTCGCGCTCGGTGCGAAACACCTTCATCCAGCCCGTGCGGCGAAAGAATTCCGCCGCGCCGGCCTCGGCGCCGAGCGCCTCGTGCTCGCTCACGCAGAGCTCGATCAGCTTCGAGTACTGCCTCGCCACGGCGGCGTGGCGCGCCGGGCGGGAGTACTTCCAGTACTGCCACAGGAACGGCGCGAGGCTCGGCAGCGCCGAGGGATGGTAGTACGCGTCGATGGTGCGGTTGAAGCCGTAGCGCAGCAGAGCGCCGAAGTCATGCGGGAAGCCGTAGGGATAGACGCCTTCGCGCTGGATCAGGCCGGCGTTGCCGAACGAGGTCTCCTCGGCTGCGCCGCGGCGATCGAGGAGCACCACCGAGCGCCCGCGCTTCTGCAGATGCAGGGCGACGCAGATCCCCACGATGCCCGCCCCCAGCACGACGATGTCGCTGCGCACCCCCCATTAAATCGCGAAACAAGGCGCTTGCATTTCGTCTTTCCACGTAGCATCATGTTCAGCGTGTAACTCACAGATAAGAAAAGGGTTGTGGATCCCCTAAAACAAGAATGAATACCACTCTGGTGATCAATCCGAAAGGCGGCTCGGGCAAAACCACGCTCGCCATCAACCTCGCAAGCTACTTCGCCGCAAGCAACGTCCCGGCGGCTCTCATGGATTACGACCCGCAAGGCTCGAGCTTGAACTGGCTCAACTTGCGCGGGCCTTACGCGGCAAGGATTCACGGCGCCAATGGCGCGCGCCACAAGAACCTGCGCCTGCGCAGCATGGCCATGTACGTCCCCGAGCACACGCAGCAATTGATCATCGATGCGCCGGCAGGCGCAATGGGAGTGGTCCTGCAGGAGATGCTGGACCGGGCGAACTGCGTCATCGTTCCCGTGCCGCCCTCGGCCATCGACATTCATGCCACGGCGAACTTCCTCAAGGACGTGCTCCTCACCGGCCGCATCCAGGCGCGCAACCTCCCGCTCGCCATCGTCGCCAACAAGGTCCGCAGGTCGACGCCGGTGTACGAGCCGCTGGAATGGTTCCTCCGATCGATCAACCAGAAGCTGCTCGCGCGCCTCATCGATTCGGACATTTACCTGAAAGCCGCGGAATCAGGCGTGGGAATTTTCGAGATGGAGCTTCCCGTGTCCATCGCCGAATGCAGGCAATTCATGCCGATCGCCGAGTGGGTGGAGAGCCAGCGCCCGGCGCTTGCGGCGCCTGCGCGCGAAAATATCTACGCGCTGCCGAAGAGCCGGTTCGCTTAACAGGTCGTCGAAGGCCACGACGCTATCGGCTTGCGTCCACATCCCCACGCGGCCCACGCCGCCGATATGTGCGTCCTCCAAGTCGATGTAGGTCTTGCCATCGAGCATCACGACGATGCGGTACCCCGAGAACTCGACCCGCAGCGTGTGCCAGGTTTTCGCCGGCACTGGCGCGTCCACGTACTTCAGCGTGTTGCGGCGGCCGTTTTCGGCGTAATAGAGCGATACCCTGTTCTCGAGGGCGC
>DASQGB010000282.1:0-3698 GCA_035632815.1 Burkholderiales bacterium
TTCGCGGCCCGGTGACTTATTGCACTTACCTCACGATGAACGGGCGCCTACCGTGCTCGTCACGGAGGTGTCATGCCCAAGGTCTTGCTCGCCGCCTGGCTCGCGCTCGCCGCGTCATCGCCGGGCGCTTTCGCGCAGGAAAAGGCCTATCCCGGCTATACCGGCCAGAAATGGGCGCAGGATTTCGGCATCGTTCGCGGTACCTGCAATTCTTCCGCGCTCAGCGCGACGCTCGCCGGTAACGGGGACCGGGCGGTGGCCATGATGCGGGCTTCGCACGCCGCGGCGCGGCTCGACGCCGCGGACCGCGGCTGCTGGGGCCACGCGCTCGAGCTGTCCGCCGAGAAGAAAACGGTGGTGTGGACGAACAGCGCAAAGCTGGTGCGCTACCGCTTCACGCCGACCCGCAACCTGCAGCAAGCCGAGCGGCCGTGCCGCGAATTCACCTTCCAGATGTCGGTCCTGGGGCGCGAGCACCTGCTCAAGGGTGTCGCCTGCAGGCGCGGTGAAGGCCGCGCTGAAGCCGAGTGGGAGCTCAGGCTTTAGCGTTCCGGCGACACGCTGTAGCGCTTCGTTTTCCGCAGAATCAGGGGAAATCGGCGGTCGAAGAAAAATGCTGCTGCTAGGATCGTCCGCACCTAGAACAGGAGTGCGCCCATGAGCCCATCCGCCGTCCCCAGCTTCGTTTCGTTGATCCCCGAGCGCGCGGTGCGCGCGCAGAGCGGAACGCTCTTCATGCTTGCGGATTCCGGCTGCGGCAACGACGGCGCGCGCTTCACGCATCTCGCGCAGTTCCTGCAATGGCTCACCCCGCTGAACCCCATCACCAAGGACGACCAGCGCGTTCTCGGGCTGCTCTCTCCCAATGCCAGGCCCGTAAGGCTCGCCCAGGACGACGAGCTCGATGGCGAGGTCGATGCGCTGGACGAGGCCGACAGCCTCGTCGCGGACCAAGCTTTGCCGGTCGAGGAAGACGAATCGCCCGAGCCGGCGGGGCGGAGGATGGCCGTGCTGCGGCCCGAGGACTGGGACGAGGAGCTCGAGCCGGCCGACGAGCCGGGCGGACATGCCGAGCTCGAGTGGCAGGAAACCACCGCGGAAGACCGCGGCGGCGCCATCAGTCCCTGATAGGAATCAACGAGCGGGGCCCCTGCCGAAGGGAGGAAGCGGGCGGGAATGCCGATTGCAGCGCCAGGCTGTCATATCAACCGTAGGAGACAGTCATGCTCAGCTGGGCGATCGGTTTCTTCATCCTTGCTCTCGTCGCGGCATTCTTCGGTTTCGGCGGCATCGCGGCGAGCGCCGCGGGCATCGCCAAGGTGCTGCTGGTTCTTTTCGTGATTGCGTTCGTCGTGTCCCTGATCCTGGGTATGCGCGGGCGCGGTACCCGCATCGACCGGGACCTGCTCTAGATTGAATTCGCGCGGCACGTAACTTGCGGCGTTTCCGCGATCGCCCCATTCCCTGCGAAGGAGGAGAACGGAATGCCCGCATTTACAACCGAAAGAAGGAGAGCAGACCCCGGACGCTTGATGTGGACGGGGCCGGACCGCCGTAAGACTCGCGATGCAAACCGCGACCCGATCAGTGGCGCGCCCGGCGCGCACCTGATGGGCACCGGCGTCGGCGCGGCCGCGGGCGGCATGGCCGCCGGAGCGGCGGCGGGCACGATGGCGGGCCCGGTCGGCACCGCGATCGGCGCCGCGGTCGGCGCGGTGGTCGGCGGCCTCGCCGGCAAGCGCGTGGCCGAGATGATCGATCCGACCGCCGAAGAGGCCTACTGGCGCGAGAACTACGCGCGCGAGCCCTACTACGAGCGCGGCTACATGTTCGACGATTACCATCCCGCGTATCGCATCGGCTGGGAAGCACGTACGCGCTACGAAGCGCGCACGTTCGACGAGGTCGAGCGCGAGCTCGAGATGGAGTACAACCGCAACCGCGGCACCTCGCAGCTGGGCTGGGACAAGAACCGGCACGCTGCGCGCGCCGCCTGGGAGCGCTTCGACGAAATGGATCAGCCCGACAAATCGCAGTAGTGGTTTTCGAGCCACAATAAAAGCCCGCGCAAGCGGGCTTTTTTGTTTGGCTTGGAGGCCTCGTGAGGGACCAGAAACTCGGACGGATGAAACTGCTCGCCAGCGGCCTGCTGCTGCTGGCGGCGATGGTCTATGTCGGCGCCGCCGCGCTCGAGCCGCGCTATCCATGGCTGTTCTACGTCGCCGCGACGAGCGAGGCGGCGATGATCGGCGCGATCGCCGACTGGTTCGCGGTGGTGGCTCTGTTCCGCCATCCGCTGTGGCTGCCGATCCCGCATACCGCGATCATTCCGCGCAACCGGGGGCGCATTGCCCGCGGCCTGGCGGATTTCATCCAGCAGAACTTTCTGTCGGCGGGCGCGGTGGTGCAGCGCATCGCCGAGTTCCAGCCCGCGCAGACCCTGTGCCGCTGGCTGCTCAAGGCGGACAACGCCGACACCGCGGCGAGCTACGCGACGCGCTTCATGGCCTACGGCCTCACGGCGCTCGACGACCAGCGCGTACAGCGCTTCCTGAAAGAAAACCTGACGGATCTATTGCGCAAGGCGGACATGGCGGGCGCGGCGGCGCAGCTGCTCGACATCCTGACCGAGAACAAGCGCCACCACGAGCTGCTCGACGGCGCGCTGGCCGGCCTGGACGACATTCTCTCGCGCGAGGAGACGCAGCGCGTCGTCGCCGCCGAGCTCGCGCAGAATGCGCCGATCGTGAAGTGGGTGAGCGATCTGTTTCACCTCAAGCTCGACGAGAAGGCGGCGCTCAAGCTGGTGCAGGTCGCCATCCGCAAGATCGCCGAAGTGCGCAAGGATCGCGACCACGACCTGCGCCGGCGCTTCGACTTCTTCGTCGCCGGGTTCATCGCCAAGCTCAAGGCCGACCCGGCCATCCGCGACAAGGCCTCGCGCATCCGCGACGAGGCGCTCGACAACCCGGCCCTCGGCCGCTACATCGGCAGCCTGTGGCAGGATTTCCGCAGCTGGCTCTCCGCCGACCTCGTGCGCCGGCCCTCGGTGGTGCACGACCGCGTCGCGGCGATGGCGCGCGCCTTCGGCGCCCGGCTCGAGTCCGACCGCGAGATCCGGCAGTGGATCGACGAGCAGATCCTCAAGTCGCTGCCGCCGCTGGTCGAGGAGCACCGCGCCAAGATCGGGCGCTTCATCGAGGACCAGATCAACGACTGGCAGGAAAAGAGGCTGGTCGACGAGCTCGAGCGCCACATCGGCCCCGACCTGCAGTACATCCGCATCAACGGCACCCTCGTCGGGGGTCTGGCCGGCCTGCTGATTGCCGGGATCACGCAGTTTTTCGTAGGATGATGCGCGGCACCATGCGCTGAAACACGCCGTCACGATTGACGAGCAGGTGCTTCAACGCCGCCGCGACATGGATCGCGACCAGGGCCGTGAGCAGGCAGGCGATGCCGAAATGGATCGTGCCGAACAGCTCCTTGAGCGCCGGCGCGTCCCAGCCCCAATGCGGCAGCGTGAGCCCGAAGTACTTTATCGGATAGCGCGTGAACGACGAGCCGAGGTAGCCGACGAGCGGCTGCGCGATCAGGCAGGCGTACAGCAGGAAGTGGCTGATGCGCGCCGCGCGCGCCTGCCAGCGCGGCACAGAGGCGGGGAGCGCCGGCGCGGGATGGCGCCAGCGCCAGGCGAG
>DASQGB010000283.1:0-4512 GCA_035632815.1 Burkholderiales bacterium
GAGATCGAGCAGGCGATCCGCGACTACCAGAACGGCGAGCTCGCTCGAGCGGCGTAAGTACTAGAGGATGCGGTTGAACCAGAGGAGCGACAGCAGCGCCGACAGGATCACCAGCGCCGCGGCGACCGCGGCGAACATCGCGGTGACCTCGGTCTTCTTGGTCTCCAGCACCATCTTCGACCTGAGCGACTCGTAGACCTTTTTCAGGTCGACCGCCGTGCCGGCGTAGAAGTATTCGCCGCGCGTGAGGTCGGCGATCGCCCTCAGCGTCTCCTCGTCCAGGCGCACGTGCATCGACCAGCCTTCGAAGCCGATGGTCTTGCCTTCGGGCGTGCCGACGCCCACGGTGTAGATGCGCACGCCGCGCTCGGCCGCGAGGCGCGCGGCCTGCACCGAGTCCGGGCCGGTGGTGCGCTGGCCGTCGGTGAGCAGGATGATCACCGCCGACTGGTAGGAGCCGGGCGGCACCGGCTTCATCTTCTCCGCAGGCCGCTGTCCGCGGCGCGACACATCCGGACCATAGGTGAACGTCGCGACATCGAAGCCGGCGTCGGGAAAGATCGTCGCCAGCGAGACGATGATGGCGCTGCCGATGGCGGTGGCGCGCTGCAGCTGGAAGCGATCGATGGCCGCCACCACGTCCTCGCGGTTGCGGGTGGGCGCCTGCGCCACCGTGGCGGTGCCGGCGAAGGCGACCACGCCGATGCGCACGTTTTCCGGCTGCTGGGCGACGAAGGCTTTCGCGGCGTTCTGCGAGGCGACCAGCCGGTTCGGCTCGACGTCCGTGGCGCGCATGCTGCCCGAGACGTCCATCGCCAGGATCACCGTCTCGCTCTGCGACGGCAAGGTGACCACGGCTTGCGGGCGCGCGATCGCGACGACGATCACGCCGAGCGCAAGCAGCAGCAGGAGCGGCGGGATATGGCGGCGCAAGGTCTGGCCGCCGGACATCGCTTCGCGCAGCAGGCCGAGATTCGCGTAGCGCAGCGCCTGCTTCTTTTTTCTTGCCAGGATCCAGAAATAAAACCCGATGATGACCGGCAGCGCGAGCAGCAGCCACAGCATCTGCGGCCACTGGAAGGCCACCGGGTTCACGCCTTGGCTCCCGCAGGCTCGCGCACCGCGGTGCGAAAGCGGCGCTTGCGCAGGTCGGCGAAGCGCCGCACCGTGTCCACCAGGTCCTCCTCGGTAGAAAGCTCGATCGCGTCCACGCCGGCGTCGCGGAAGGCGGCGCGCAACGCGGTCTCGCGCTGCTCCGCGGCGGCGGCGAAGCGCTTGCGAAAGCCGCGGTCATGCGTATCGACGAACATCTGCTCGCCGGTCTCGGCGTCCTGGAACACGAGCAGGCCCAGATCGGGCAGCTCGGCCTCCAGCGGGTCGTGCAGCCGCACCGCCACCACCTCGTGGCGCCGCGCGAGCTGCGCGAGTGGCTTTTCCCAGCCCGGCGCGCTGAAGAAATCGGATACCAGGAAGATGAGCGAGCGCCGGTGCGCGAAATTGAACGCGCTGCGCAGCAGGTCCTGCAGATGGGTGCCGGCGCCGTCGGGCAGCTCGGGGCGCGACTGCATGGCGTGCAGGATGGCGAGCGCCTGGCGCCGGCCGCTGCGCGCGGGGATGAAGCCGTCCACGCCCTGGCCGTAGAACAGCGCGCCGACGCGGTTGCCGTGGCGCGTGAGCACACGCGCGAGCACCGTCACGAAATCGAGCGACACGGCGCGCTTCCTTACGTCGCGCGAGCCGAAGTTCACCGACTTGGAGAGGTCGAGCAGGAACCAGGCGGTGATGTCCCGGTCCTCGTGATATTCGCGGATATACGGCGTCTGCATGCGCGCGGTGACGTTCCAGTCGATATGGCGCACGTCGTCGCCGTACTGGTACTCGCGCAGGTCGGCGAAGTCGAGCCCGAAGCCGCGAAAGAGGGTCCGGTAATCGCCGTGCAGCAGCCCGTCGAGCCGCCGGATTACCGTCCACTCCAGCCTTTTCAGGACCTGCTCAGGATCCCGCGGCGGCGACTTTGACATGGGTCTGCAACGGTTTCTCGGGCGCACGGATCTGCTGCATGATCTTGCCGACGAGCGCATCGGCGCTGAGCCCCTCGGACAGCGCCTCGTAGGACAGCACGAGGCGATGGCGGAACACATCGGGCACCAGATCGATGACATCCTCGGGCAGCGCGTAGTCGCGCCCGCGCAGGAAGGCGAGCGCGCGCGCGCCTTCGATGAGGTGGATGGAGGCCCGGGGGCTCGCGCCGTAGGTGAGATATCGGTCCAGGTCCTTGATGCCGAATCGCTCGGGAGCGCGCGTCGCCGAGGCGAGCTTGACCGCGTACTGGATGAGCGAAGGCTCGACATAGCCCTTGCGGCATTCGCGCTGCAGATCCTTCAGTTGCTCCGTGCTCGCCACCGCCGCGGCTTCCTGGAAGACACCGGTAACCCGCTCGACGATGACGAACTCCTCCGCCTCGCTCGGGTAGCCGACCAGCACCTTCATCATGAAGCGGTCGACCTGCGCCTCGGGCAACGCGTAGGTGCCCTCGGTCTCGATCGGGTTCTGCGTCGCCATCACGAGGAAGGGATCGGGCACCTTGTGCGACTCGCCCGCGATCGTCACCTGGCGCTCCTGCATCACCTCGAGCAGCGCGCTCTGCACCTTGGCCGGGGCGCGGTTGATCTCGTCGGCGAGCAGCAGGTTGCAGAATACCGGGCCGAGCGAGGTGGCGAACTCGCCGCTCTTCTGGTTATAGATGCGCGTGCCGACGAGGTCCGCCGGCACCAGGTCGGGCGTGAACTGGATCCTGCGGAACGAGCCGCGCACCGTCGCCGCGAGCGTCTTGACGGTGAGCGTCTTGGCGAGGCCCGGCACGCCTTCGACCAGTAGGTGGCCCTGCGCGAGCACCGCGACCAGCACGCGCTCGAGGAAGTGGTCCTGCCCGACGACCACTTTCTTCACCTCGTAAAGAATGCGCTCCATCAGCGTGGAAACCTGTTCCATATCTTTCCTCAGAAGGGTGAAAGGCCGGCCGCGGCCGCGGCGTTCTCGATCGG
Organism: Burkholderiales bacterium; assembly: GCA_035632815.1. Taxonomy (GTDB): domain Bacteria; phylum Pseudomonadota; class Gammaproteobacteria; order Burkholderiales; family SG8-39; genus SCGC-AG-212-J23. The sequence continues at coordinate 3,045 of DASQGB010000283.1, forward strand.
CACCGCGAAGCCGATGCCGATGAACACGCGCTGCTCCGTGGGATTGAGGAGCCCGGTCACGATGCCGACCACGTGGCCGTCCGCGGTCACCAGCGGACCGCCCGAGTTGCCCGGATTGACTGCCGCGTCGAACTGGATCAGGTTGGTCAGCAGCCGCTTGCCCTCCTGCGAGACATGCTCGCGGCCCAACCCGGAGATCACGCCGGCGCTCGCCGACGGGCCGATGCCGAAGGGGAATCCGACCGCGACCACCTGGTCGCCGGGCCGCAGGCCATCGGTGGAGCGCATGGTCGCCGGGACGAGGTCGTCCGGGAGGGTCTTCGCCTGCAGCACTGCGAGGTCGTGCTCGGGCCGCTCGCCGATCACCGCCGCGTCGGATTCCATGCCGTCGGCGAACACCACCTTCACGCGGCGGGCGCCGTACACGACATGCAGATTGGTGAGGATGATGCCGCTGTCGACGATGACCACGCCGGTGCCGCGATTCACCTCGGCTTTGCCCTGTTCCATGCTTCGGGTGCCCTCTTCGCCGTCATCGGGGTAGCCGCGCACCAGCACGACCGACGGCAGGATGCGCTGGTACGCCTCGGCCGGGGACAGCTGCGGCTCGGGCTCCTCCAGCGCCATCTCGGGCGGCGCTGCGCTGCGCAGCAGCGGCGCGGCGAGCCACATAATGACGAGCAAAATCAGTGCTAAGACGGCGCCGGCGGCGATCCGGTGCTTGCGCATATCCGTCCATTTCAAAGCGGCGCGGCGCGGCGCAGTCTGCGGCGCAGTCGGCGCAGGCCGCGGCGGAGTCGAACGGCCATAAACGGCGACCCGTTTCCTCACACGGGGAATACTAATCCACTTCTAGGCGATGTGAGGGGTGAGCCAGCTCAACGAGGGAGCGCGCGTCCATCGCGCCCGAAACGCGCGCAGTTTCGCGCCCGCCGCGGAATAAAATCAGGGTCGGGATCGAGCGGATGCCGAAGCGCGCGGCGGCGCCTTGCGCGGCTTCGGTGCGCGAAGCGATAGCTCGCTCAGTGGTATCCGGCGCCCGAGCGGACCTTCCCGCGGAACACCCAATATGACCAACCCGTATACATGAAGATCACCGGGATGAGGAACATCGTGCCAATCAGGAGGAAGGCCTGGCCCGAGGGCGCGCTGGCGGCTTCCCAGAGCGTCACCTGGTGCGGGACGATGTACGGGAACAGGCTGATCGCGAGACCCAGATAGGAGAGCGCGAAAAGGCCCATGGCGGCGAGGAACGGCGCCGTGTCGGCGCCCCGCTCGAGGGCGCGCCATAGCAGGAGCGCAAGCGCCGCGGTGATGATGGGGACCGGCGAGAAGTACAGGATGTTGGGCCATGAGAACCAGCGCGCAGCGATGTGCTGGTGCAGGAACGGAGTCCAGACGCTCACCAGAACGATGAAGCCCAGAACCCCCAGAAGGGCGAGCCGCGCCTTCGCGCGTGCCCAGTCCT
>DASQGB010000284.1:0-12233 GCA_035632815.1 Burkholderiales bacterium
CCGAGCGCGAGGAGCTTGCGCGCGGCATCGTTGCCGAGCTCGCCCAGGCCGAGCAGGCCGATGCAGCGATCGGCGGCGAGGTGCTGCGGCAGGCGGCGCACCCACTTGCTTTCCTGCTGCTGGCGGCGGTAGTAATAGTGATGCCGGTGCCAGTCGAGCACTTGGGCGATCACCGTCTCGGACATCGCCGCGACCATTCCCGGGTCCACCAGCCGCGCTACCGGCACCCCTTTGGGCAGCGCGCGGTCGGCCAGCAGCTTCTCGACGCCCATCCACAGCGACTGGATGAGCTTCACGCCCTGGAGGCGCTCGAGCGTCCCGGCCGGCGGGGTCGCGACCAAAGCGATATCAATTTGAGAGCTTGCCTCTCTCAGAATTCGGTCGTTTGGCAACGCGCGCTCGAGGAGCGGCAGCCAGACTTCGGGACTCTCGGTTTCGCTGGCGAAGAGAATGTTCACTGCGCGGGCGATGGTAGCATCCGAGCGTGAGAATTCTCGCCGCGGCCTTGGCGCTTTTTGCTGCGCAATCCTTCGCGCAGGACTGGCCCAAGCTGAAGGCAATCCACATCGTCGTCGGCTTCGCGCCGGCGAGCACCACCGACCTCGTGGCGCGCCTCGTGGCGCCGAAGCTGTCGGAGGCGCTCGGGCAATCGGTGATCGTCGAGAACAAGCCCGGCGCCGGCGGCAACGTCGCCGCGCAGCAGGTGAAGCGCGCCGCGCCCGACGGCTACACGCTGTATGTCACGAGCGTCGCCTACGCGGTGAACCCGAGCCTCTATGCGAACGCGGGCTACGACCCGTTCAACGACTTCATTCCCGTGATCCTCGGCCCGAGCACGCCGAACATCATCACGGTGAATCCCGCGGTGCCGGCGAAGAACCTCAAGGAGCTGATCGAGCTCGCGCGCCGCGAGAAGCTCTCCTACGCCTCCTCGGGCATCGGCACCACGACGCACCTGTCGATGGAGCGCATCAAGATGGCGGCGAAGGTCGACATCACGCACGTTCCCTATCAGCCGGCGCAGGCGGTGGGCGCGGCCGTCGCCGGCCACACGCAGATCTCGAGCACCTCGATGCCGCCCGCGGTATCGCACGTGAGAGCGGGGCGGGTGCGCCCGATCGCGGTGACCAGCGCGCAGCGCTCGCCCGCGCTGCCCGACGTGCCGACGGTGAACGAGCAGGGCTTCTCCGGCTTCGACGACCTTACCTGGACGGCGTTCTTCGTGCCGGCGGGAATGCCGCAGGAGCTCGTCAACCGCCTCAATTCCGAGGTGAACCGCGCGCTGTCGGCGAGCGACGTGCAGGAGCGCCTGGCGCTGCTCGGCCTGGAGTGGAAAGGCAACACCTCGGGCGAGTTCGCCGCCTTCCTGCGCGAGGAAGTGCACAAATGGGCGAAGGCGGTAAAGGACTCCGGCGCGAAGGCGGATTGAAGGGATGAAACCGCCGTTCCGTGCCGACCAGGTAGGCAGCCTCTTGCGTCCGTCGGGCCTTGCGCAAGCGCGTGAAAGGCAGGACAAGGCTTTTCAAGAAAATGCCATTCGCGAGGTAGTCGCGAAGCAGGAGGCGATCGGCCTGGAATGCATCACCGACGGCGAGTTCAGCCGCGACTGGTGGCACCTCGACTTCCTGTCGCAGCTCGACGGCGTCGCGCTGCGGCACAACCCGGGCCCGAAGTTCGGCGGCACCGAGGAGCAGCCGCCGATTCCGACGGTGACCGGGAAGCTGCGGTATACGAAGCCGGCGATGATCGACGATTTTGTGTTTCTCAAATCTGTTGCTCGAAAGACGGCGAAGTTCACCATACCCTCCCCGTCCATGCTGCATCTTCGCGCCGGGCGCGCCGGGATCTCGCGCGAGGCCTACCCGGACATGGAGGAGTTCTGGGCCGACGCGGCCGCTGCGTACCGCGCCGCGATCGCCGCGTTCGCCAAGGCCGGCTGCACCTACCTGCAGCTCGACGACGTCGCCTTCGCCTATCTGTGCGACCCGAAAATCCGCGAGGCCTGCAGGAAGAACGGCGACGATCCGGCCGCATTACCTTTCAAGTATTCGAAAACAATTGAGAACGCGCTGCAGAACCGTCCCGCCGGCATGACGGTGACCATGCATACCTGCCGCGGCAACTTCAAGAGCGCCTGGGTCGCCGACGGCGGCTACGAGCCGGTCGCCGAGGCGATGTTCTCGAGCGGCGTCGACGGCTTCTTCATGGAGTTCGACAGCCAGCGCGCCGGCGGCTTCGAGCCGCTGCGCTTCGTGCCGAAGGGCAAGAAGGTCGTGCTCGGTCTGGTCACGACGAAGGCCGCCGAGCTGGAGTCAAAAGATTCCTTGAAGAAAAAGATCCAAGCTGCGGCTAAATTCGTTCCCCTGGATAACCTGTGCCTGTCGCCGCAATGCGGCTTCTCCAGCACGCACCACGGCAACAACCTGACGCAGGACGACCAGTGGCGCAAGCTCGAGCGCGTGGTCGAGGTTTCGCGGGAAATCTGGAAGTGAATTTTCAGGGACGGCGGGAAGCAGGCGATCGCAAGCGCTAGAGAACGTACTCCTCGGCGATGATGCGTATCTCCGGCGCGTCCATCTGCACGTAGGTTTCCTCGTCCTTGCGCAGCATGCCCGGAATCGGGCCGCCGAAGGTCGCCTTGATGTCGTCGGTGCTGGCGAAGTAGAGCTCCACCATGCCGTCGAAGTCCGGCGTCTTGCCTTCCTCGGGCACGGCGAAGCTCGCCACCAGCTTCTGCAGCGGCGACTCGAGCAGCACCTTGTGCTCGATCTTGGCGTGGCTTTTCACCCAGGCGTCCTTGAACTTGGCCGAGGTGAGGTCCTTCTTGCGCTGCACGGTGAGGACCACCTTGAGCTGCCCCTGCGCCTTGAGGATCTTGTCGGCATCGGGCCGCGCGAAAAGAACTTTCTCTTCGGCGACCACGCTGATGGCTTCGGCGCCGAGGCCTTTGTCGGCCGCGGCGCGCGCGGTCTGGGCGGTGGAGAAGTAGATCGCCGCGATGCCGTCGTACGGCGGCGCCTCGTCGCCGAGCACCTTGCCTTCGGCGGCGACGCTCGCCACCACCTTGTTCGCCGCGCGCTTGAGCTCGCGGTTGCGCTCCAGCCATTCCTGCTTGAACTCGGGCAGCGACTTCTCGCCGCGTTTCACCATGCGGATTACTTTGAACATAGAGCGGCTTAGCATACAGCAGCGACCAGGAGGCCTGCATTCAGGAAGTCACACTCCGCGTGCCGAAGTTCGGCATCGGCCAGCCGGTGCGCCGGGTCGAGGACCAGCGCTTTCTCACCGGGCGCGCGCGCTACGTCGACGACATCCAGCTCGCGCACATGCTGCACGGCGCCGTGCTCATGTCGCCCCACGCCCATGCCCGCATCAAAAGTGTGAACATCGGTGCGGCGATGAAAAGCCCGGGCGTGCACCTGGTCCTGACCGGCGCCGACGCAAAGAATGACAATCTCGGCGCCATCCCGCCGCTGTTCATGCCCGAGGACATGGGCGGGCCGAAGGGCTATCGCACGTTCCGGCCGCTCCTCGAGGCCTCGAAGGCGCGCTACGTCGGCGACCGCATCGCCTTCGTCGTCGCCGAGCGCCCTGACCAGGCGCGCATCGCAGCGGACCTGGTCGAGGTCGAATACGAGCCGCTGCCGGCGGTGGTGAACGTCGAGGATGCGGCGAAAGAGGGCGCCTCCAAGGTCTGGGATGACGGGAACGGCAACCTGGCGTTCCCGCTGATGATGGGCAACAAGGAGGCGACCGACGCGGCGTTCGCCAAAGCGAAGCACGTCGTTTCCGTGCGCCTCTACAACAACCGCCTCGCGCCGAGCGCGATGGAGCCGCGCGCCACGTTAGGCGACTACAACGCCGCCGACGAAAGCTACACCCTCTACACCAGCACGCAGAACCCGCACGGCGTGCGCTCGATCCTCGCTGGGGCTGTTCTGAAACTTCCCGAGACAAAAATTCGAGTCGTCGCTCCCGACGTCGGCGGCGGCTTCGGCATGAAGGGCGACGTCTATCCCGAGGATGGCCTGGTGCTGTGGGCTTCCCGCAAGCTCGGCCGCCCGATCAAATGGGTTGCCACGCGCACCGAATCGCTGCTCGGAGACAACAACGGCCGGGATCAGCTCATCAGCGCCGAAATGGCGCTCGACGACAACGGCAAGATCCTCGCGATCCGCGCCCACGCGCTGCACGCTGTCGGCGCCTACGTAACGAACGCGGGCGTTGTGCCGGTGCTGTGCGCGCTGCGCAACATTCCGAGCGTCTACGTGGTGCCGGCGATGCTGGTCGCCAGCAAAGCGATCTTCACGCACACCACGCCGCTGGGTCCGTATCGCGGCGCCGGGCGCCCCGAGGCTGCGTACGTCACGGAGCGGCTGATGGACGAGGCGGCGCGCAAGCTCGGCATGGACCCGGTCGAGCTGCGACGGCGCAACTACATTCCGCCTTCCGCCATGCCTTACAACACGACCGCCGGCTGGACCGTGGGTGCGGCAGTTGGCTGGACCTACGACTCGGGCGACTTCGCCAGGCTGACGGACCGTTGCCTGGAGATCGCCGACTGGGGCGGCTTTCAAAAAAGAAAACTGGAGAGTGAAGCGAAAGGCAGGCTGCGCGGGCGCTCGCTCATCTATTACCTGGAAGATTCGGGCGTCTTCAACGAGCGCATGGAGGTTCGCTTCGATCCGAGCGGCACGGCGACCATCGTCGCCGGCACCTTCTCGCACGGCCAGGGCCATGCCACTACCTATGCGCAGATGGTGTCGGAGTGGCTGGGCATCGCATTCGAGAGCATCCGCTTCGTGCAGGGCGATACCGACCAGGTGCCGTTCGGCCGCGGCACCTACGCTTCGCGCAGCGCGATGCTCGGCGGCTCCGCGCTGAAGATGGCCTCCGACGTGATCATCGACAAGGCGAAGCGGCTCGCCGCCCACTTGCTCGAGGCGGCCGCAGCGGACCTCGAGTTCAGGGAAGGCAAGTTCAAGGTCGCCGGCACCGATCGCGCCATCTCGCTCGTCGATGTCGCCAAGGCGTTCCACCGCCCGGTCGGGCTGCCGGCCGAGTTCGGCGTCGGCCTGGACGCGAGCGGCAGCTCGAGCGCCCCGCCTACGTTTCCCAACGGCTGCCACGCCTGCGAGCTGGAGATCGATCCGGAAACCGGCGTGATCGAAATCGACCGCTATGCCGTCGTCGACGACGTGGGGAAGGTGATCAACCCGATGATCTGCCACGGGCAGATCGAAGGGGCGCTAGCACAGGGCATCGGCCAGGCGCTGATGGAGAACGTCGCTATCGACCGCGAATCCGGACAGGTGCTGTCGGCGAGCTTCATGGACTACGCCATGCCTCGCGCGAGCGACCTGCCGGCGCACTACGAGCTCGATTTCATCGACGTGCCGGCGAAGACCAACCCCCTCGGGGTCAAAGGCATCGGCGAAGCGGGCTGCGTCGGCGCGCCGCCTGCGGTAATGAACGCGATCCTCGATGCGCTGCGTCCGCTCGGCGTGAAGCACCTCGACATGCCGGCGACATCGCACCGCGTCTGGAACGCCATCCAGGCCGCGCGGAAATGAGAAAGATCGATATCTTCAACCACGTGATGCCGGCGGCATATCTCGAGCTCGTCAAGGCGCATTCGAAAGAGCCCGGCCTGGTGAAGCGCATGTCCGGCCTGCGCATGCTGTGGGACATCGAGCAGCGCGTCGCCATGCTGCGCGAGAAATTCCCCGACGTGCGGCAGGTGCTGACGCTCTCGCTGCCCGGCCCCGAGCTGCTCGGCGGGCCGGAGCGCTCGCCCGGTTTCGCGCGCGTCGCCAACGACGGCATGGCCGCGATGGTGAAGAAGTGGCCGCAGGAATTTCCCGCCTTCATCGCCTCGCTGCCGATGAACAACGTAAGCGCGGCGCTGGAGGAGATGGACCGCGCGATCGGCGAGCTCGGCGCGCGCGGCATCCAGGTCCTCACCAGCGTCGCCGGGCGGCCGCTCGACGAGCCGGAATTCTTCCCGCTCTTCGAGCGCGCCGCCAACCACCACGACGTGCCGGTCTGGATGCACCCCGCGCGGCCGGCGACGCGCGCCGATTATCCCGGCGAGCCGAAGTCCAGGTACGAGATCTGGCAGGTGCTCGGCTGGCCGTTCGAGACCAGCGTGGCAATGGCGCGCATCGTGTTTTCCGGCATGCTCGCGAGGCTGCCGAAGCTGCGCATCATCACGCACCACTGCGGCGGCATGATTCCCTACTTCGCCGGGCGCGCGGAAACGTTGTGGGCGCAGCTGGGTTCTAGATCTGTAGATTCAGAGGAGTCCGAGGTGCTGAAGCGCTTGAGCAAGCCGCCGATCGAATATTTCAAGATGTTCTACGGCGACACGGTGCTCGGCGGCGCAATCGCCCCGCTCGCCTGCGGGCTCGCATTCTTCGGCGCCGACCGAGTCGTGTTCGCGAGCGACTGCCCCTTCGATCCCGAGGGCGGGCCGATGTTCATCCGCGAAGGCATCCGCTCGATCGAGGACCTCGGTCTGCCCGAGGGCGACAAGCGTAAGATCTACTTCGGTAACGCCATGGGCCTTCTTCGCCTCGACAAATGAAATTGCGGGTCAATCAAGTGGAGCGTGAAATCGCGGCCGCTCCCGATACCCCGCTGCTCTACGTGCTGCGCAACGACTTGGGGCTCGTTGGCAGCCGCTTCGGCTGCGGCAGCGCGCAATGCGGCGCCTGCTTCGTGCTGGTGGACGGCAGTCCCATCGCTTCCTGTGACCTGCCCATCTGGTCCTTGGAGGGCAAAGCGATAACCACCGTTGAAGGTTTAAGTGCGGACGGCGAGCTGCATCCGGTGCAGCGCGCGCTGCTCGCCGAGCAGGCCGCGCAGTGCGGCTATTGCATGAGCGGAATCATCGTAAGCGCAGTTGCGCTGCTGAAGAAAAACGCTTCCCCATCGGAAGAAGAGATAAGAGCAGCGCTGGACAAGAACCTTTGCCGCTGCGGCTCGCACAACCGCGTGGTGCGCGCCATCCGGCGCGCCGCAAATGAACAAGCCCGCTGAGCATCCGCTGCCGCTGTCCGACGCGCGGCGCCTGACGCAGCGGGTGCGCTTCGAGCGCGACGGCACGGTGTCGATCGCGACCGGCAAGGTCGAGCTCGGCCAGGGCATCCTCACCGCGCTCGCCCAGATTGCCGCGGAAGAGCTGGGCATCGAGCTGCAGAAGGTAAGAATTCTTCCGTCGAGCACCGCGTACAGCCCGGACGAAGGCGTGACCTCGGGCAGCCTGTCGATCCAGGACGGCGGCAAGGCGCTGCGCAAGGCTTGTGCCGAGCTGCGCAATGCGCCGGAAAAGCCCGCGTCGAGCTACGAAATCGTCGGCAAGAGCGCGCCGCGGCTCGACCTGCCCGGCAAGATCGCGGGGCGCGCGAGCTACGTGCACGACATGGCGATGCCCGGGATGCTGTTCGGCCGGGTGGTGCGTCCGGCGAGGCCGTTTTCCAGGCTCGTTTCGACAATCGAGCTGGAAAACGTCAGGATCGTGAAGGACGGCAGCTTTCTCGGTGTGCTGGCCGAGCGCGAAGAGACGGCGATTGCCGCGGCGGCGAAGCTGCGCGCCAAGTCCACCTGGGAATTGCGGCCCGATGCGCCGCAGGACTTCCACGCCTGGCTGAAGCAGCACGTGGCCGAAAGCAATATCGCCAAGGAGAAGGCCGACGCGGCGGCGAAGGAGCGGGGCGTGAAGCGCGTGCAGGCCTCCTACACCAAGCCCTTCATCGCGCACGCTTCGATCGGGCCGTCGTGCGCCGTTGCACGCATGCAGGGCGACCGGCTCGAGGTCTGGTCGCATACGCAGGGCATTTTCGGCTTGCGCCAGGACCTCGGCAAGGTGCTCGGCATGCCCGAGGAAAAGATCGTCGTGACGCACGTCGAGGGTGCCGGGTGCTACGGCCACAACGGCGCCGACGACGCCGCGCTCGATGCGGCGCTGCTCGCGCGCGCCGCCGGCGGCCGCCCGGTGAAGCTGCAGTGGTCGCGCGAGGACGAGTTCGCCTGGGAGCCCTACGGCGCGGCGATGTGCATGGCGCTCGAGGCGCGTCTGGACGCCGCTGGCGCCATCGTGTCCTGGAAGCACGAGCTGTGGAGCAACGGCCACACCCACCGCCCGGGACGCGCGCAGCTGCCGACGCTCACCGCGGCGGCCGAGCTCGCCAGGCCCTTCGAGCTCTCGCCCGCGGTGAATCCCGCGCTGCCCGCCGGCGGCGCCGATCGCAACGCGATCCCGATCTACGACGTGCCGGACCTGCTGGTAGTGAACCACTACGTCAAGGAGATGCCGGTCCGCAGCTCGTCGCTGCGCTCGCTCGGCGGCTACGCCAACGTGTTCGCCATCGAATCGTTCATGGATGAATGCGCGGCAGCGGCCGGTGTCGATCCGGTCGTTTTTCGCTTGAAGCATCTCAAGGATCCGCGGGCGCGCGCCGTTATTGAAAACCTTTCCCCTCGTTGGAATTCATGGAAACATGCTGAAGGCCGCGGCCACGGCATCGGCTTCGCCAAGTACAAGAACCTCGGCGCCTACTGCGCGGTGCTGGCCGAGGTCGAGGCGGGACACGAGCTGCGCGTGACGCGCCTCGTAGCGGCGGTGGACGCCGGCCTGCCGGTGAATCCCGACGGCCTCGCCAATCAGGTCGAGGGCGGCTGCATCCAGGCGGCGAGCTGGACGCTCAAGGAGGAAGTCCGGCCCGGGACCACCAACTGGGAGCACTATCCGATCCTGCGGTTCGGCGACGTTCCGCCGGTGGAAGTTTTTCTCCTACGGAATCAATACCCATCGGTAGGAGCAGGCGAATGCAGCATGGGTCCGACCGCCGCCGCAATTGCCAACGCGCTGCACGACGCCCTCGGCGTGCGCGTGCGCGATCTGCCGTTGACGCCCGAACGCATCGTGGAGGCCATCAATGCTTGAGATGCTGAAGAGAAGCTTCGGCGTACTGATCGCCGTGCTCGCCCTCTCCGCCTGGGGCCAGAGCTATCCCAACCGCGCGGTGCGCATCATCGTCCCGGCAGGAACCGGCGGACCGGACATCGTCGCGCGGGTGGTCGCGGCGCAACTGCAGACCCAGCTGGGACAGCCGTTCGTGGTCGAGAACCGTCCCGGCGCGAACGGCATCATCGGCGCCGACGTGGTGGCGAAAGCGCCGCCCGACGGCTATACGCTGATGGTGTATTCGTCCGGCTTCGTCATCAACAAGTTCGTCCACAAGACGCTGCCCTACGACACCGAGAAGGATTTCGTGCCGGTGACGAATCTCGTCAGCAGCGGCGGCCTTTTCATCGCGGTCCATCCGTCGGTGCCGGCGCAGACGCTGCAGGACTTCCTCGAGCTGGCGCGCAAGCCGGAGTCGAAGCTGAGCTACAGCTCGCCCGGCGTCGGCAATACCTGGCACCTCGCCATGGAGGTCTTCAACGTGGTCGCCGGGACGAAGCTGCAGCACATTCCCTACAAAGGCGGCGGTCCGGCGACTGCGGCGCTCGCGGCCGGCGAGGTGCAAGCCATGGTGGCTTCCCCGGCGCCGCTCCTGCCCCATTACAAAAGCGGGCGCGTACGGGTACTCGGCTACACCGGCGCCACACGGCACCCGGGCGCTCCGGACGTGCCGACCACGGCCGAAGCCGGCCTGCCGAAGTACGACGTCGATGGCGGCTGGTTCGGCATGTTCGCGCCCGCGAATACCCCCGCCGCAGTCGTAGACAAGCTCTACCGCGAGGTGAAGACGGCCGTGGAGACCCCGGAGACGCGCGACAAGCTGCTCAACCTCGGCGTGTGGCCGGTAGGCAACTCGCCCGCGGAATTCAGGAAGTTCTTCGAGGACGAGCTGCGGATCCACGCCGACATGGTGCGCATGGCCGGCCTCAAGCCGGAATAGCAGGCCGTAATTGGTCGTCCTCTTCCGCCTCGTCGGGGCGCTCGTCGGCAGCGGTTTGCGCCCGCGTATCGGTCCCTTTGACGTCGCGGCCCTGCGCATGCGCGTCTGGCCCAACGACCTCGACCTCAACATGCACGCGAGCAGTGGACGCTACGTCAGCTTCATGGACATCGGCCGCGTCGACCTGCTGGTACGCACGGGAGTCTTTCGCAAAGTCGTGGCGCGCGGATGGCGTCCGATCGTCGGCGGCAGCATGATCAGCTACCGACGGTCGCTTTTTCTCTTCGAGCGCTTCACCGTCAAGTCGCGCGTTGTCGGCTGGGACGAGAAATGGCTTTACTTCGATCATGTCATCGAGAAGAGAAATGGCGAGCTGGCGATGAAGGCGAAGGTGCGCGGACTGCTTCGCGGCCCGAACGGCAACGTGCCTCCGCGCGACCTCGCCCTGCTCGCGGGATACGACGGCGATTCGCCGCCTCTTCCGGAATCGATTGTGCGGTGGCGCGAAGCCGAGGCGCGCGAACAGACTGCCTAAGGCCGCCAGGACGCGAAGCCGCAGCCGACGATCACCGCCGGCACCGGCAGGTAGTCGATCAGCTCGAAGCCGCGCCCGCCCGCAGCGCCGTGCGCGACCACCCAGTTGCGCACTTCCTCGGTGCCGTTGCCGGCCTGGGGAAGTTTTTCTTCCAGGAACCTCAGCAGGGATTTCTCATCCGAAGAGAAACGCGCGATGCATTCGCGGTCGAACGACTCATCGATCGCGCCCATGGTGCGCTCGCCGATCGAATGGCTCAGCCCGCCCGAGGCGAGCACGGCGACGCGCAGGGGCTCCGCATAGGACGAGATCGCCTTCGCAATCTGCCTCCCCCATGCCAGGCAGCGCGCGACCGAGGGGAAGGGCGGCTCGATGCTGTTGACGATCATCGGCACGACGCGCGGCATCGGCTCGAGCCCCATGCGCCACAGCGGGATGCAGATGCCGTGGTCGAGCTTGAGACGATGCGACACGGAGGGCTCGAAGCCTTCGTCGAGCGCGCTCTTGACGAGGTGCATCGCGAGGCCCGGATGGCCGGCGATGCTGCGGTGGGGGAAGTCCTTCATCCAGGGCTCGGGCGGTCCCTCGTTGGCCTCGCCGACTCCGATGCAGACCGAAGGAAGGTGGTCGAGGAAGAAGTTCGACCAGTGGTCGGGGGCGACCGCGATGATGACGTCGGGCTTCGCCCCCGAGACCCGCTTTCCCAGCTCGCGGAATGCCGCGCTCAGGCGCTGCTTCTGCTCGTCGGGAACCGCCTGCCACTCGCGCACCAGCAGCGGGCCGTGGCTCGTGGCGAAGGCGCCGACCAGGCTAGCCACCGCGCAGCCTGCGGATGAATTCCTCGTCCTTCCAGCCGATGGCGAAGAAGTAGTAGCGCAGCAAATAGGCGTTGGTTCTTTCCGCCAGAAACGGAACGTCGTTCGCGGAGAGTGCGCGTTTGACGTTTTCCTGGAGAGGGTAGCGCGCCAGCACTTTGCCCTGGTCGCTTCGGTATTCGGCGGCCGCCGCGGGGCTCTGCAAATCGAAGAACAGTTTGCTGAGCCAGTAGTCGCGCATGCTAGTCCGCGGTGATGCCGGTCTCCGCGATGAATTTCTTCCAGCGCTCGACGTCGCTGCGGATCTGCGTCGCGATCTCCTCGGGGCTGCCGGGCGCCGTCACCATGCCCTGCTTCATCAGGGTCTCGCGCACCTCGGGCAGGGCCACGATCGAGGCGATCTCCTGGTTCCATTTCTGCACGATCTCGCGCGGCAGGCCGGCCGGCCCGGCGATCCAGAAGTAGAGGTCGATGTCGAGGTTCTTCAGCCCGAGCTCGGCGAAGCTCGGCGAGTCGGGCGCGAGCACCGAGCGGCGCTCGCCCGAGACCGCCACCACGGTGAGCTTGCCGGCCCTGGCGTGCGGCAGCGCGGTATGCACGGGCAGCACGGCGAGCTGCACCTGGCCGCCGAGGAGATCGGTAAGCGCCTGCGCAGCGCCCTTGTAGGGCACGTGCAGGATGTCGACGCCCAGGCGCCGCTTCAGCAGCTCGATCGCGAGGTGCTGCGGCGTGCCGTTGCCCGGCGAGGAGTAGGAAAGCTTGCGCGATTTGGCGGCCGTGGCGAGCTCCTGCAGGTTCTTCGCCTGCAGCACCGACGGGTTGACCACCAGCGCCACGTTGCCGTTGGCGACCCGGCCGATGGTGGTGAAGTCCTTCACCGGGTCGTACTGCAGGTTTTTGTACAGCGCGGGGGTAATGGTGAAGGTATTTACCGTCACCATCATCGTGTATCCGTCGGGCGGCGCCTTGGCGACG
>DASQGB010000285.1:0-2607 GCA_035632815.1 Burkholderiales bacterium
GGCGGAAAGTCCCAGCGTGTCGGGCCGCTGCAACGAAGGCCCCAGCGAGCCGACCACGGTGACCTCCAGCCCGTCGAGCAGCCAGCTCACGCCGAGCGCGATTACGACGCGCCAGTGCCAGCGCGACCACGGCAGCCGGTCCAGGCGCGCCGGGATGTCGCTGGAGATCGCGGTCATCGCCGCAGTCATCACCTATCTTCGGAGGGCTTCACCAGCTGGTCAAGGCGGTGCCGCAGTTGCGCCAGCGCGAGCACGATCGCGCCGCCGGTGAACAGCACCGACGCGATCAGCCACAGGATGAAGGCTTCCATCTCGTGAAGGGTGCCCCTGGAGGCGACGAACATGATGGCGGCGGCCACCGCCAGCAACAGCGAAACGACGATCAGCCCGATTCCCATGTTGCTTCCTCGCGGTCAAAAGCATGAATCTATAATCATTCCGCAATGACCGGGAATCCTCTCGACCTGCGCCTGTGGTTAACTGAAGCCGACAAGCTCGGCGAGCTGAAGGAGGTGCGCGGCGCCGACTGGAACCTCGAGCTCGGCGCGATCAGCGAGCTCAACGTCAAGAAGGACGCGCCGCCGGCGCTGTTGTTCGACGAAATCAAGGGCTACCCAAAGGGCTTCCGCGTGCTCACCTGCAGCACGAGCAGCCCAGCGCGCCTGTCGTCGATCCTGCGCCTGCCGGTCCAGCGCACGCACAAGGGGCTGGTCGGGGCGCTGCGCGGCAAGCCGGCGCAGTGGCAGGCCGAGGCTTCCCGGTATGACCCTGTAGAAACAAAGTCGGGACCGGTTCTCGAGAACGTTCAGAAGGACGTAGACGTCCTCAAGTTTCCCTCGCCGCTGTGGCACGAGCTCGACGGCGGGCGCTATATCGGCACCGGCTGCTCGGTGGTGACGCGAGATTTCGACAGCGACTGGACCAACGTCGGCACCTACCGCGTGCAGGTGCTCGATCGCAACCATGTCGCGCTCGACATGGTCCCCGGCAAGCACGGCCGCATCCATTACGAGAAGCACAAGAAGGCCGGCAAGCGCTTCCCGGTGGCGATCGTGGTCGGCGCCGATCCCCTGGGCTACCTCATCTCGGGCATCGAGGTTCCGTTCGGCATGTGCGAATGGAATTACATCGGTTCGATTCTCAAGCAGCCCGTTTCTGTTCTCAAGGGAGAGCTGACGGGTCTGGAGTTCCCGGCGGCCTCGGAGATCGTGCTCGAAGGATTTGTCGAGCCGAACGACGAGCGCAGCGAAGGCCCCTTCGGCGAGTTCCACGGCTACTACCCGGGAAAGGCCGGCATCGCGCCGGTCGTGACCGTAAGCCGCGTCTATTTCAGAAACGACCCGATCATCGTCGGCAGCCCGCCGGCGAAGCCGCCGAACGACTACTCGTACTCCAAGGCGGTGATGCGCTCGGCGCTGCTGCACGATGCGCTGGCGGCAGCGGGGGTGCCCGACGTGCGCGCGGTGTGGGCGCACGAGATCGGCGGCGCGCGCATGTTCAACGTGGTGGCGATCAAGCAGCGCTACGCGGGACACGCGCGCCAGGCCGGCCACATCCTCAGCCAGTGCGGCGTCGGCGCCTACATGTCGCGCTACTCGGTGGTGGTCGACGAGGACATCGACCCGGCGAATCTGCAGGAGGTGATGTGGGCGGTGGCGACGCGCACCGACCCCGCGATCGACATCGACATCATCCAGCGCGGCATGGGATCGAAGAACGACCCGATGTTCGTCGCCTACCGCTACGACGCGCCGCTCAGCTCGAAGGCGATCATCGACGCCTGCCGCCCCTGGGAGCACCTCGACGAGTTTCCGCCGGTGGCGGAGGCGAGCAAGGAGCTGCAGGACAAGATCCGCGCCAAGTGGCGCGACCTGCTGTAACTACTCCCAGAGCCCTTTCGGCATCGGCAGTCCCGCGTAGTCTGCGGCCGTAAGGGGGCCGTGCGGCTCGATGTCGAGTCGCTCGAGCACGGCGACGATCTGGCGCGCATGCTGCGCCGAGTGCCAGGTGCAGCGCTCGAGCAGCTCGTGCAAGGGGCGCTCGCCGTAGTACGTTTTCACGGTCTGCCGGCACGCCTTGTCCGGCAGGGCCGCCCACCAGCGCTCGAGCCGCGCGGTAACGGTCACGCCGTACCTTTGAACATCTTTAACTGCCTTCACCTGCGCCGGCGGCGGCGCGTTGTAGACCGCGGTCAGATCCTCGACGCCGTTTTCCACCGCCTGCAGGAAGGCATCGGGCACCTGGTAGACGTGATACGCGAGGTCGCGGATGCTGCGGTCGCGTCCTGGGGTTGCGCGCTCGGCCAGCCGCGCGGCCGGCAGCTGCAACACGTGGCGCTGCGCAGCGGCCAGCACGGTGAGCCACTTCTTCATCAGCACCTCGGGCGGCAGCCGCGTGATCGCGACCTCCTTGCCGATGAAGCGCGATACGTCCTCCAGGGCCTGCGCGAAAGTGAACTGCTTGCCGCGCGCCACCACCGGCACGGTGCGCACGCCCATCTCGGCGAGCTCCGCCATCGCCTCGGGCCGCGCCGCGACGTCGATCGATTCATAGTCCACGCCGAGCTGCGACAGGAACTCCTTCACCTTCACGCAGCTCGAGCAGCCC
>DASQGB010000286.1:0-3557 GCA_035632815.1 Burkholderiales bacterium
CGCCAGGTGAGGTCCATCAGGCGCACCACCTTGGTCCAGGCGAGCGCCGTGACCCAGGTCTCGAGCCGGTCGAGCTCGCCCGAGGCATAGGCAGCGCCCACCAGCGCGCCGATCGAGGTGCCGCAGACGATGTCGGGCTTGACGCCGCGCTCCTCGAGGGCACGGATGGCGCCGATGTGCGCCCAGCCGCGTGCGCTGCCGGACCCCAGCGCAAGTCCGATGCGGGTTTTGCGTCGCATAATCGGCTCGGAGGGACGCGCTAGGAAGCGCCGGAGGGGAGGTGCTGCGACACGAGCGCGAGGAGACGGTCGGCCAGGATCGGCTTGGTGGCATAACCGACCGCCCCCAACACCTTGCCCCGGTCGCCGCCTTCCTCCTCGGAGGTCAGGAAGATTACCGGAATAGTTGTCAATGACGGCTCCGCGCGTAGCGCGGCGACGAACTCGAAGCCGTCCATATGCGGCATGTTCACATCGGAGATGATGAGATCGGGCCGCCTCCGGAGCACGGCGTAGCCGGCGGCGATGCCGTTCTCGGCCAGCACGACTTCATAGCCGGCGCCGGACAGATGGATCCGCAGCAGCTCGCGAATTGTTGCGTCGTCGTCGACGACTAGAACCGAGGGGGCCAAGCGTCTCCTCGAACCGGTCCAGCAACCACTACAGGGGATTTATACCCCTAGAGTCAACTGCGGTTGCGAACCGTTGTCGAGGGATTTTTCCCGGGCGGCTTCGGCTTCTGCCAGGAAATCGACCAGTCGCAGAACGATGCATTCCGGCACCGCGTCTTCGCCGCGTATCCAGCGGGAAAGATCCTGAGACGGCACCTGGAGGAAGGCGCTTAGCCCGCCTTCGCCGCCTAGGATTCTTGCGGCCTTCTTGAGTGCGCGCGTCTGCAGGGATTGCGCCATGTGCCATCTTGAGCGGGGCGCTCTCGGCTGCCAAGCCGCCGGTTGGGCCATCCGGGCGCCATGCCCGTGTCACACGGCCACGAGCTGCAGCCTCCGGAATAGAATTGCGTGCAATGGACTACACCGTCACCGTCGCCAGGGAGTTCGAGGAGCTGATGCCGGCGTTCCTGGAGAACCGGCGCAAGGAGCTCGCGGCGTTGCGCGCCGCGATGTCGTCGGATGACTTCGAAGGGCTGCGGCTGCTTGGCGACCGCATGAAGGGCATCGGGAATTCCTACGGCTTTGCGCGCGTTTCCTCGATCGGCAAGCTGATCGAAGCGAGCGCGCTGGGCGCCGACCGCACCGCGCTGCGTGTACTTGTCGCCCAGTACGAGGATTACCTGGCGAAAGTCCGGGTCGCGTTCGAGTAGCTACATCCTCTCGAAAATCGCGGCGATTCCCTGTCCGCCGCCGATGCACATCGTCACCAGCGCGTAGCGCCCCTTGATGCGCTCGAGCTCGTAGAGCGCCTTGACCGTGAGGATGCAGCCGGTGGCGCCGATCGGGTGGCCGAGCGCCACCGCGCCGCCGTTGGGATTCACTTTCCCCGGGTCGAGGCCGAGATCCTTGGTGACCGCCATCGCCTGTACCGCGAACGCCTCGTTCGACTCGATGACGTCGATGTCGGAAGGCTTGAGGCCGGCCTTCTCGAACACGCGCTTCACCGCCGGAATCGGGCCGAGGCCCATCACTTGCGGCTCGACGCCCGCGTGCGCGTAAGCAACGAGGCGCGCCATGGGTTTGATGTTTGATTTTTCGGCTGCCTCGGCCTCCATCAACACAACCGCCGCTGCAGCATCGTTGATGCCCGAGGCGTTGCCGGCGGTGACGGTGCCGTCCTTCTTGAACACGGTCTTGAGCTTTGCCAGATCCTCGGGCTTCACGTCCTTGCGCACGTGCTCGTCGGTTACGAACTGCTCGACACCTTTGCGCGTCTTCAGCTCGATCGGGACAATTTGCTTCTCAAACAATCTGTTTTCAATTGCTTTGGCGGCGCGACGATGCGATTCCACCGCGAACTCGTCCTGCTGCTCGCGGGTGAAGCCGTATTTCGCGGCGATGTTCTCGGCCGTGACGCCCATGTGGCCGTGGCCGAAGGGATCGTGCAGCGCACCGGTCATCGCGTCGACCACCGCGGCGTCGCCCATGCGCTGGCCCCAGCGCCCCGAAGGCAGGAAGTACGCCGCGCGGCTCATGCTCTCCGCGCCGCCCGCGACCGCGACGTCGCAGTCGCCGAGCAGCAGATGTTGGGAGGCCGAGACGATGGCCTGCAGACCCGAGCCGCACAGGCGGTTCACTGTCAGGCAAGGCGTGGCGACGGGGATGCCGGCTTCCACCGCCGCAACACGCGACAGGTACATGTCCTTCGCTTCGCCGTGGATCACGCTGCCCATCACGACGTGGCCGACGCTCGCGGCCGGGATGTTCGCGCGCGCCACGGCTTCCTTGATGGCGACCGCGCCGAGCTTCGTCGCCGACAGCTCCTTTAGCGAGCCGCCGTAGTCGCCGATCGCGGTGCGCGCGCCCGAAACCACCACTACTTCCCTGGTCATAGCATTCTCCCGTGCAAATCGTGCTGGTCGGCACGCTGGATGAGGACCTCGGCAAACTCCCCCGGCTTGCCGCCGTTGAACCGCACCACGCCATCGATCTCCGGCGCGTCAGCGCTGGAGCGCCCGACGCCGGCTTCGTCGACGAGGACTCGAAGTTTTTTGCCTATCCTGCTCTTGAGGCGGGTAGCGCTGATCTGTTCCTGCAACAGCATGAAGCGGGCGCGGCGCTCTTCCTTCAGTTCCTCGGGCACGGCATCCGGCAGGTCGTTGGCCGCCGCACCTTCGACCGGCGAATAGGCGAAGCAGCCGACGCGGTCCAGCTGGGCTTCCTGCAGGAACTCCAGCAGCTCGGAAAATTCCGCTTCGGTTTCGCCGGGGAAGCCGACGATGAAAGTGCTGCGGATCGTCATGTCCGGGCAGGCGCTGCGCCAGCCGCCGATGCGCGCGAGCACATTCTCGGCATTCGCGGGGCGCTTCATCAGCTTCAGGACGCGCCGGCTCGCGTGCTGGAAAGGCACGTCGAGGTAGGGAAGGATCTTCCCTTCGGCCATTAGCGGGATCACGTCGTCGACGTGCGGGTACGGGTAGACGTAATGCAATCGCACCCAAACCCCGAGCTCTCCAAGCGCACTGCACAGGTCGGCAAACCGGGTCTTGGTGGGTTTTCCATTTACAAAACCTGTTCGATACTTCACATCGATGCCGTATGCGCTGGTGTCCTGCGAGATGACGAGCAGCTCCTTCACGCCCGCCTTCACCAGGTTGCCGGCTTCCTGCATGACCTCGCCGATGGGCCGCGACACGAGGTCGCCGCGCATGGAGGGGATGATGCAGAACGTGCAGCGGTGATTGCAGCCCTCCGAGATCTTGAGATAGGCGTAGTGTTTCGGCGTGAGCTTTACGCCGATATCGGGAACCAAATCAGTGTAGGGATCGTGCGGCTTGGGCAAATGCGTGTGCACCGCATCCATGACGGCTGCGGTGTCGTGCGGCCCGGTTACCGCCAGCACCGCTGGATGAGCTTTCTCAATGACTTCTTTCCTGGCGCCGAGGCA
>DASQGB010000287.1:0-7016 GCA_035632815.1 Burkholderiales bacterium
CAACCTGAGTTTCACCGCGCCGCCAACCGTGCCGCCTACCTGTTCGCATCGCTCGAACGCTATGCGGAGGCGGAGCCCCACTTCCATGCGGTACTGCGCGCGGACCCGGGCAATGCGGTGGCACATTTCAATCTGGCGTACACCTATGACAAGCGCGGCCAGTACGCGAAGGCGATCGACGCGTTCCGCGAGGCGACGCGGCTGAATTCCAAGATCGACCGCGCCTGGTATGGCCTGGGCCTTTCTCATGCCGCCCTGGGGCAGCATGAGGAGGCGGCAAAGGCGCTCCACGAAGCCGCCGCGCTGCAACCGATGAATCCTCACGCCTGGTACCAGCTGGGAATGGCCTATCACACCCTGCATAAGCCGGAAAAAGTGGACCAGGTAGTAATGCACCTGCTTCGCTTCGATCCGAGGATGACGCGCCGGCTGATCCTCGACGCCGGGCGCAGCGACCTCGCCCACCTGGTCAAGGACCTCGTCGTTTAACCGAAAATCACCTGGATGACCTTGAATTTCCCGCCAGCGTCCTTCTGCAGGATCAGGATGGCCTCGTTATCGACCTTGTTCTGATTGTCGGGATCGAACGTCTTGCGCTTGTAGACCCACTTCGGCGTGTTCGGATTGGTCGCTTCGATCGAATCCGGCTTGCCGAGCTTGGCGATGACCTCGTCGTCGGTCTTGTCCATCACATATCCGCTGAACAAGCCGCGCGAGTGTCCGCCCTCGCGGCCCTCGCAGCCCGCGCCGGCGAGAACCAGGCCGAGCACCACGGCCAGCAGCAGATTTCTTCTCGAGCAATTCATCTCATGAGTCTCCACCAAGACCTAGACAAATGACAAGGCCCGCTCGCGGCGGGCCTTGTCTGGGCCGGCAGCGCTCGAGCGCTACCTGGCCTCGCTGACGACCGTGTCGCCCCTGATATGCGGGTAGCGAACATGCTCCACCAGCTCCTGCACCTCCTTGGACGGCGGGGAGGTCAGATAGCTGACAATGATGATGGTGAGCAGGCCGATCGGCAGGCCGAACATCCCCGCCGACACCGGGCTCAGCCCGAACCATAGATCCATCTTCGGCACGCCCATGTTGGTGAAGAACGGGTAGGTGCGCATCATGTAGTAGATGCAGACCGCCAAGCCCGCCGCCATGCCGACGATCGCGCCCCACTTGTTGGCGCGCTTCCAGAACACGCCCAGCACCAGCGGCGGGAAGAACGCCGAAGCCGCCAGCGAGAACGCCGCGCCGACCAGGAACAGGATGTCTCCCGGCTTGAGCGAGGTCACGTAGGCCGCGATGATCGCGACCACCACCAGCAAGACCTTGGAGATCGTCACCCGCTTCGTGGTCGAAGCATGCGGGTCGATCATCTTGTAGTACAGGTCGTGCGATAGGGCATTGGCGATGGTCAGCAGCAGCCCGTCGGCGGTCGAGAGCGCCGCCGCCAGACCGCCGGCCGCGACCAACCCCGATACCACGTAGGGCAAGCCCGCGATCTCCGGCGTAGCCAGCACGATCAGGTCGCCGCCGATCACCACTTCGGCCCACTGCACGATGCCGTCCCTGTTGATGTCGGTGATGTTGAGCAGCGTCGGATCCACCTTCGCCCAGGCCGCCGCCCACACCGGTAGCGAGGCGAACGAGCTGCCCACCAGGTTCGTGTACATGTCGTACTTGGCGAGCACAGCCAGGCAGGGCGCCGTGAAGTACAGCAGGAAGATGAAGAACAGCGACCAGAATACCGAGACGCGCGCCTGCTGCACGCTGGGGGTGGTGTAGTAGCGCATCAGGATGTGCGGCAGCGCCGCGGTGCCAAACATCATGCAGAACACGATGCCGATGAAGTTGAGGCGAGCAGTGTTCCGTGCCGCCTCGTCCTTGCCGACGAACGCCTCGGCATGCGGGCGTGGCGGCGCGGCGCGCGCGGCGAGGCCGGCTTCGCGCCTCCACTGCGCTTGTGCTGCGGTGACGCTGGTGGGATACGCCGCAACGGCTCTCTCGGCGTCGGCAATCTTCTCCGCGGGAGCCTTGGCTGCCCTCAGGTCGGCAAGGTTCTTTTCCGCCCTCGCCTTGCCTTCGGCATACGCCTTGTCCGGCTCCTTCTGCGCCGCGGTGGCAGCGGCCGCCCGGTCGGCGAAGATCTTGCGGACCTCCTGCTCCTTCGGATCTGCCGTGATCTTCTTCTCCAGGTCGCCGACTTTCTGCAGCGTGTAGCCATAGGCAAACTGCGGCACCGGTATGCCGGTATGTTTCGTCCCCAGCCAAACCACGGGCGTCAGGTAGGCGATGATCAGGATGATGTACTGCGCCACCTGGGTCCAGGTTACCGCCCTCATGCCGCCGAGCATCGAGCAGACCAGGATGCCGGCGAGACCGACGAACACGCCGACGCCGAACTCCAGCCCGGTGAACCGGCTGGTGATCAGGCCGACGCCATAGATCTGCGCCACCACGTACACGAACGAGCAAGTAATCGCGGAAATGATGCCGATGGTGCGCACGATGTTGCCGCCGTAGCGCTCGGCGAGGAAGTCCGGAATGGTGAACTGGCCGAACTTGCGCAGGTAGGGCGCGAGGAACAGCGCTACCAGGCAGTAGCCCCCGGTCCATCCCATGACCCAGGCGAGCCCGTCATAGCCGGTGAGGAACAGCGTGCCCGCCATGCCGATGAAGGACGCCGCGCTCATCCAGTCTGCGCCGGTCGCCATGCCATTGAAGAAGGCCGGCACCCGCCGTCCAGCGACGTAGTACTCCGCTACGTCGGCGGTGCGGCTCATGTAGCCGATGCCGGCGTACAGTCCGATGGTCGCGAACAGGAACCAGTAACCGATCCACTGGCGCGACATTCCCATCTGCTCGGCAATCGCGAGTGCGATCAGAAAGAGGATGAAGCCGCCGGTATAGAAGCTGTAGTACTTCTTCAGCTGGCGGTTGAACGCCGAGTGCGAGTAAGTTGCCGTGCTCATTCGAGGTCCCCCTCATCCACGTTGTATTCCTTGTCGAGCTTGCCCATCAGGTAGGCGTAGATGCCGATGATGACCACGTAGATGGCGAGCGATCCCTGCGCGGAGAACCAGAAGGCGAGCGGCCAGCCGAAGAACGTGATTGCATTCAGTTCCCGCGCGTACCAGGCTTCAACGAAGGTGAAGACGAACCAGACAAATAGCAAGATCGCCGTGATGACGAGGTTCTTGCGCCAGTACTCATGGTGCCTTGCGGACAGTTCCAATCAAGCCTCCCCTCAAGAAAAGGAACCAGCTACGGGTATCAACGGGATTCTTGCGGCAGGATGCTTACACCATTCTTACGATTGCGCAAATAAGCTCAGCTTTGCCGCAGTGCACAACCCCCTAAGGCTGCAGCGTGACCTCGTTCACGCCGGCGGCAGATTGTTCCGCGAAGTGCGCATTAGTCGCTCTGGCCGGGACACCCGGCGCTCTACACTCCCGCTGCAGTTGGCACGCTGAAAAGGGCACACCCGTCGAAAGGCGGGGCCGCAAAGCCTCCGGTCTGACCGGCCTTAACCGGCCCAGATAGCGGGGTTTCCAGTGTAAGCCGCGCCCGGCGCGTGACTTGCACGCCGCGCGCGGTTTTTTGTTGCACCCCCTTTTCAGCAGCCAAGGCTGCTGGGAGGGATCATGAAAAGAAAAAATGGCAGCACTAGTCGGTTGTACAGCGGCCTGTACTGCGCCTTACTGGGCCTTTGCGTTTCCCTGTCGGGATGCGCGGTGATCAACCAGCACGCGCGGGTCCCCGACTGGCCCGATCTGAAAGTCGTCGAGCACCACGTCAGCCACTCCGAGATGCGCAGCCGCTGCATGCAGTTCGTGGGCCCGCTCATGTCGCCGGCGGGCTGCACGCTCTTCTACCTCGACCAGAGCGAAGCGCACATCTACGTCAGCAAGGACTTCCCGAACCGGTACGTGCTGGAGCACGAAAGGCTGCACGCCGCCGGCTACGACCACATCGGCTCGGACAACATGCAGCGGGTTGTGGAGCGGTGGAAGGCAAGGCAGCGCGCACAGCACGCTTCGAACTGACTAAGAGTGTTGGCGGAGAGAGTGGGATTCGAACCCACGAAGCGCTATTAACGCTTACACGCTTTCCAAGCGTGCGCCTTAAGCCGCTCGGCCATCTCTCCGCGACGGCGTAATTCTATCGCGCCAGCAGCCCGTCGATCTTGCCTACCAGCTCGCTGGTCGA
This sequence comes from Burkholderiales bacterium, assembly GCA_035632815.1. GTDB lineage: Bacteria > Pseudomonadota > Gammaproteobacteria > Burkholderiales > SG8-39 > SCGC-AG-212-J23. The sequence continues at coordinate 4,201 of DASQGB010000287.1, forward strand.
GAAGGGCTTCGAGATGTAGAGATCCGCGCCGGCGGCGAGCCCCTTGCGCTCCTCCGCCTCGCGCCCTTTCGCGGTGAGCATGACCACCTTGATATGCCGCCAGTCGGGATGCTCCCGGATCCGGCTGCAGACTTCGTAGCCGCTGCGCAAGGGCATCATCACGTCGAGCAGCACCAGGTCGGGCCGGTGCGCGCCGATCAGCTTCAAGGCGTCCTCGCCGTTCGGCGCCACGATGACTTCGTAGCCGCTGCGCTGCAGGAGGAACTCGAGCGCCGTGACGATATTCGGCTCGTCGTCGGCGATCAGGATCTTCTTCATGCCGCCTCGGCCGCCACCCGGCGCTCGAACGGCAGGGTGAACGAGAAGCAGGCGCCGCCCCCTGCCCGGCCTTCCACCCAAAGCTTGCCGCCGTGGTGCTCGACGATATGCCGGCTGATCGGCAGCCCGAGGCCGGTGCCCTGCGGCTTGCCGGTCAACGTATCCCCGGCCTGGCGGAATTTGTCGAAGATCACGGCCCGGTCCGCCTCGACTACGCCGGGCCCGTTGTCCCGCACGTCGACGCGCAGGCCGCCGTCGCGCTCCGAGAGCGCGATCTCGATGCGGCCCGTGCCGGGCTCGCAGAATTTCACCGCGTTGGACAGGAGGTTGAGGATCACCTGGATGATGCGGTCGACGTCACCGGGCACCCGCGGCGCCGATTCCGGCAGCCGCGTCTCGACCCGGATGCCCTTCTCCTCGAACACCTGGCCCATTCCCACCACCGAATCGGAGATCACCTCTTTCATGTCGACCTGCGATTCGTGCCATTCGGCGCGGCCCGACTCGATCTTCGAAAGATCGAGCACCTGGTTGATGAGGCGCGTCAGGCGCTCGGTCTCCTTGGTGATGATGTCGAGGAACCGCTTGCGCTGCGAAAGCTCCACGTTCGGGTCCTGGCGCAGGATCTCGGAGAACGCGCGGATCGAGGTGAGCGGCGTGCGCAGCTCGTGCGTCACCGTCGAGACGAAGTCGTCCTTCATGCGATCGAGCTCCTGCAGCCGCTCGTTGGCCGCGCGCAGCTCCGCCGTCGCCGCCTCGAGCTCGCGCGACTTCTGCTCGAGGCGATGGCTGTAGACCACGACCTGCGAGGCCTCGTCGAGGATCGCGCGCACTTCGTCGATGGTGAGCACGTCTTCCTTCACCACGGAAGCCACCATCACCCGCGCCGAGGCCCCGCCGATGGCACCGGCGAGCTGGACCTCGACGTGATGCACGAAGCCGGCATCGGCGGCGAGCTCCTGCTGCGGCCAGCGCAGGCCTTTGCCGGCCGCGTACTGGCGGAACGCGTCGTCCGCGCCCGCCGCGCCGAGGAATCGCGCGAGCAGGTTGTAGAGCTCGGGCGCCGAGGCCGTGCCGCGCCAGAAGCGCGCGCCGCCCGTCTCGCCGCCTTCCCTGAAGACGTCGACGAACAGGCTCGCCTGGCGGTGCTCCTCGGCGCTCGGCGAAGCCGAAAGCGAGACCGCCACATAGGCGCCGATGTTGGCGATCATGCTCCAGATCATGGCGTGGGTGATCTGGTCGTGGCCCGAGAGGCCGAATAGCGCCAGCGGCTTGAGCAGCTCGATGCCGAACGGGCCCTGCTCGAGCAGCCCCAGCGGCACCCAGCCCGAGCGCGCGATGGCGGGGAGCAGCAGCGTATAGAACCAGACCGCGAAGCCCGCGATCATTCCGCACAAGGCGCCGTTGCGCGTGCCGCCCTTCCAGAAGATCCCGCCCAGCACCACCGGGGCGAACTGCGCCACCGCCGCGAACGAGATCAGGCCGATCGAGACCAGCGCATAGGCCTCGCCGGCGAGCTTGAAGTACAGGTAGCCCAGCAGGAGGATGAGCACGATGGCGCCGCGCCGGATGCCGAGCAGGAGCCTGGTCAGGTCGGGCTGCTCGTTCAGGCGCAGGCGCTTCATCCTGAGCAGCACCGGCATCAGCAGGTCGTTGCAGACCATGGTCGAGAGCGCGATGGTCTCCACGATCACCATGCCGGTGGCTGCCGAGAGGCCGCCGATGAACACCAGCAGCGCGAGCAGCTCCTGCTTCTCGGCCATCGGCAGCGTCAGCACGAACGTGTCGGCATCCACCCGGCCGTCGGGAAAGTGCAAGAGGCCGCCGAACGCGATCGGCAGCACGAAGATGTTGATCGCCAGCATGTACAGCGGGAACAGCCAGATCGCCTTGTTGAGGTGCCTCTCGTCCAGGTTCTCGATCACCGTCACCTGGAACTGCCGCGGCAGGAACATGATCGCCATCATCGACAGGATGGTCAGCCAGACCCAGCGCGCGTAGCCGCCCGCCACGCCCTCGAGCGGCGTCATCATCGCCTGCAACATCGGCTCGGCCGCGGCGCGCGCGAAGAGATCGCCGAAGCCGTTGTACAGGCCGAAGGTGACGAATACCCCGACGGCGAGAAAGGCGAGCAGCTTGACCAGGGACTCGAAGGCGATGGCGGCGACCATGCCCTGATGGTGCTCGGCGGCATCGAGGTGGCGCGTGCCGAACGCGATGGTGAAGGCGGCGAGGATCAGCGCCACCCAGAATGCCGTGTCGTGCCAGGTCGTCACCGCGCCGGCCTGGGCGGGCATGGTGATCTGCGGGTACTGCACCAGGATCGAGTAGCTGCTCGAGATCGCCTTCAGCTGCAGCGAGATGTAGGGCAGGATGCCGATCACCGCGATCACCGTCACCAGGCCGCCGATCAGCGCGCTCTTGCCGTAGCGCGAGGCGATGAAGTCGGCGAGCGAGGTGATGCGGTTCTGCCGGGAAATGCGGATGATCTTGCGCAT
>DASQGB010000288.1:0-6666 GCA_035632815.1 Burkholderiales bacterium
GCCGCCAGCGCCACCGAGATCGCCACGGTCACCATCGCCACCCGATGCACGTTCATTCCCATGAGATTGGCGACCTCGAGATCGTTGGCAGTGGCGCGGATGGCGAGGCCGAGCCGCGTGCGGTACAGGACCCACCAGACCACCGTCAGCATCACCGCGGCGACTACCAGTATCAGCAGGCGCTGGTAGGGGATGCTGACCCCGAAGACGCGCACCACGCCCTCAAGGGTCGAAGGCAGGCCCAAGTAGTGCCCCCCGAAGGTAAACAGCATCAGTTCCTGGAAGATGAGTGCTAGCGCGATGGTGGAAATCAGGACTGCCGACTCGTGCTCACGCACCGGCTCGATCACCAGCCGGTAGCAGACCATCGAGAGTAGCGTGACTCCGCCGACGGCGAGGACGCCCGAAAACAGGAGCCCGAGCCCGGCCTTCACCAGCAGCGCGTAAAAGGCGTAGGCCGCCAGCATGTAGAACGCGGTGTGCGCGATATTGACGATGCGCGCGACGCCAAAGATGAGCGAGAAGCCAACCGCCAGCAGCGCGTAGACGCCGCCGTTGACCAGCCCTGTGACGAGGATGTCCTGGAGCAGGCTAGCGCGCCGGCATCTTGAACGGCTGCATGCCCTTGACGTTGGGCGGCCAGAACGGCACTTTCTTGCCGTCCTGCCACTGGATCGCAATGCCTGTCACTCGGGTGGGACCGAAGGTTAGATCGTGGCGCTTGTCGAACTCGATCACCCCGCTGACACCGGTGAACACCGTCTTCTCCAGCACCGGAATCAGCTTGTCCGAGTCAGTGCTGTCGGCCTTCTCGATGGTTTCTTTGAGCAAGTGCAGTGCATCGTAGGTGCCTGCGGAGTTGTAGGTGGGAGCCTTCTTGAAGCGGTCGCGGAATGCCTTGTAGAACGAGACGGTTTTCGGCGTCATTTCGACCTCGGAAACCGTATCCAGCGTGACAACGTAGTTCGCCTTGCCGGCCGCCGCTTGCCAGAACTCGTCTTTCTGCGCTTCAACATTGATTCCTACCGCAATGGCCGAAAGATTCTGCTCGCCCATCTGTCTTCCCACCACGATGCCAACAGGCCCGGAAAGCACGGTGAAGACGATGTCCGTGCCGGCCCGCTGGATCGCGGCGATTTCAGCCGTCGCGTCGGTTGCGACTGCCGAAGGCTGCCACAGGCCCACTACCTCCAGTTTCATTTTCGGAAAATTGGCCTGCGCTGCCTTGACTATGCCTTCAGTCCAGATGGCCTTTTCGGCGATTATCGCGACCTTGGGCGTTTCTATCTTCCGCTCCTTGCGGAACTGCTCCGCCGCAACGCCGAGCACCGCAAACGAGGCCTTCACCAGATCGCCGACATGCAGAGGCGTCACCCTGAACCAGTACTTGTACCGGTCATAACTTTGTTCCACCCGCGTACCCAGCTGCGGATGCGCGGCTCCGGCGCCGAGAAAGATTTTCTTGTAGTCAGCGGCGACTTCTTGCATGGCGAGCACTGCCTCGGAACGGAATCCACCGATCAGGAAATCGGCCTTGTCGCGCGTAATGGCGCGCTCCATGGCGTTCGTCGCGTCGGGCACCGACTGGATCTCGTTGGTGTCGGCGCGGATGAGCTCGATCTGCCGCTTTCTGCCGCCGACGGCGATGCCGCCCGCCTTGTTGATCTCGTCGCGCGCCATCTCGGCGCCGGCCCAGTGGTTCTCGCCCTGTACGAACGCCATCGGACCCAGGATGGCGATCTTGATGGCGCCTTGCGCCAGGACCACAGGCGAGGCGAGGGCAAACGCCAGTGCGAGCAGCGTGCAGCGAAGCATCGGACTCCTCCTTTGGATTACACTTTATGCTCTTGTAACAGTTGATGTTGCCAGCAAATTCCCCCAGCGTCTAGGATGCCAAGAGCGGATTTCGTATGCGCACCCCAGCTGCGGGTGCGCTGGGCCGAGGTGGACATGCAGAAGATCGTGTTCAACGGCCATTACCTCACCTACATCGACACCGCGGTCGCCGAGTACTGGCGCGAGATCGGCCTCCCCTACCCGCAGGGCTACGTCGAGCGCTACGCGAACGACCTGTACCTGCGCAAGGCGACGCTCGAATACCTCGGCTCGGCGCGCTACGACGACCTGTTGGCGGTCTGCTGTCGTGTCGCGCGGCTCGGTAACAGCAGCATGACATTTCATTTCGAGATCTACCGAGAGGCCGAGGATGCGCCGCTGGTCACTGCGGAGCTGGTGTATGTGAATGCCGATCCGTCGAGCATGCAAGCGGCGCGGCTGCCGGAGGAGCTGCGCGAGCGCGTTCGCCGCTACGAGCGCGTCGCGCCTCTGTCATGAGCGCGAGAATCGACCTCACTCACAAGATCCACGTGCTGACGAGGAAGGAAGAGCTCGACAGCGTGCGCGTCCCAGGGAAGGTGGTGGTGGTGCTCGACATCCTGTTCGCCACCACCACCATGGTCGCGGCGCTCGCGCACGGCGCCGCCGAAGTGGTGCCGGTCCTGGACGAGGCCGCCGCCCGGGCCCAAGCAACCGATTTGCATGAAAATTCATTTGTCCTCTCTGGCGAGCTCTATGCCGAGACGCTGGCCGGGTTCGCGCATCCGGCGCCGCTCGCGCTCATCCGGCACGGCATCGAAGGCAAGACCGTTATCTACTCGACCACCAACGGCACGGTGGCCATGACGCAGGCCGCCGGCGCGGCGCGCGTGTACTGCGGCGCGCTGCTCAACGCGCGCTCGCTCGCCGCGCACATCGCCGAGCGGCATCCGCACGAGACGGTGCTGCTGGTCTGCTCGGGCTCGGGCAACAACTTCAATTTCGAGGATTTCTACGGCGCGGGCTGCTACGTCGAGCGCTTCGCCGAGCTGCTCGGCGGCGCCGCGGACTTCTCCGACGCGGCCAAGGCGGCGCGAACGCTCTACCGGCATGCGCGCGCCCCGGAGGCGCTGCTCGACTGTCGCGTCGGCCGCATGATGGCGGCGAGGGGGCTCGCCCACGAGGTCGAGTTCGCCTGCCGCGAGGACGCCTTTCCAGTGATTCCGGTGCTCAGCGACGGACGATTGAGGCTGGGGTCAGCCCCGCTTTAGCTCCGCGCTGACCGCCAGGTGGTCCGATAGCATCGACCAGGGCTTGCCGCGGTGGACCTGCGAAGCGGCGACCTCGAAGCCGCGCACGTATATGCGGTCGAGCCGCAGCACCGGCATCACGCTCGGGTAGGTGCGCGCTGCACGGCCATAGCGCGCTACGGAGACCTCGGTCATGCCCAGGCGCCGCTCCAGGATCGAGGAAGCGCGGTGCCGCCAGTCGTTGAAGTCCCCCGCGACGATGATCGGCAGGCCGCGCGAGGCGAGCTCCTCGAGGCGCCCCGAGATGGCCTCGAGCTGCCGGCTGCGCCCGCGCTCGTGCAGCGAGAGGTGCACGCACACGCAGTGCAGGTTGCGCCGCCAGCCCGGCACCGTGAGCACGCAGTGCAGCAGGCCGCGGCGCTCGTAGCGGTGATCCGATACGTCCTCGTTCTCGAAGGAAACGAACGGAAAGCGCGACAGGATGGCATTGCCGTGATGGCCATGGTCGTAGACCGCATTGCGGGCGTAGACGTGCTTCCAGCGCTCTCCGGCGAGGAACTCGGGCTGCGGCTGGGCCGGGCAGGCGGCGTAGCGCAACGCGAAACGCTGGTTGAGGCCCTGCACCTCCTGCAGGAACACGATGTCGGGATCGAGCGAGCCGAGCCCGTCGCGCAGCTCGTGGATCACCATGCGGCGGTTGAAGTGCGACAGCCCCTTGTGGATGTTCAGGGTGACGACGCGCAGCCGCTCGGTCATCGGGCGCGCTCCGCGAGATCGAGCTCGAAGCGCCGCTCGATCAGGTCGGCGTCATCGAAGTGGCGCCGGCCGACGAAAGCCGTGGCCTGCCTGCCCCACTGGCGCATGGCGCCGGCGGAAGCGATTCCCATCGGCCAGAAAAGGAAGCGCTCCAGGCGCTCGCTGCCGCCAATCAAGCCGTCGGGCCCGAAGGCGCTGCGGTTGCCGCCCTGCATGTCGGGTATCGAGCGCAGCGCGTCGTAGGAATGGAAAACGTAGCGCACCACGCTGTCGCTGCCGCGCACCACGCCGACGCGCTCGAGGTAGTGAGTGCCCGAGGCAATGCTGAGCACGGGCCGCTCGTCCTCTGCGATCCCCGGCAGGTGCTGCGGCACGAAGGCCCACTCCTCGAGCGGCTGCGGCGGCGGGCGCGGCCGCGCGCGCGGGGTGGGGAAGAACATGTGGAAGCAGCCGCAGGGGTGGATCGAGTCGTAGAGGAGCGGATCGCCGTCGGGCGCGAGCGTGACGCGCCAGACGATGCCGTCGAGCTGGCCGGCGAGCAGATCGGCGGCTCCGCGCGCCGGGCGCTCGGAGAACCACATCGTGTAGACCAGCTGCAGCAGCACGCGCTCGCCATAGCGCGTGTATGCGGAGTGCACGTAGACCGCCGGCTCCGCTGCATTCACCTGCGGCACGGCGGCCTCGCGCCGCCAGCGCAGCTCGCCGAAGCGGTCATGGTCGCCCGTGATGCTGATATCGAAGCTCGGCGCGTACGCCGCCGCGAGCAGGCCCAGCTCCCGTTCGTTGAGCTGCGGCTGGCCTAGCGGATCGAACTGCGCGCGCGAGAGCAGGCCGGCGATCGTGCTGCGCGCGAGCACCGGCCCGGCCGGAGGCGCATAGCGCACGCGATTGGGGTTGGTTTGCGCGTCGCTGTGAAACCGCGCGAGCGTGCCGCTTTCCCAGCGCCTGACGCCGGCGGCGAAGGCAACGCGGGTGAGCCAGTACAGGCCGATGATGCGATGCGCAGTCGAATAATCGTCCGGCACGCGCGCTGCCGCCAGCAGCTCGCCGCGCGCTTGCGGCCTGGCGAGGTCGATATCGCGCAGCAGGCGGCCGCATTCGCGCGTGCGGCGCAGGCTTTGGGCGCGCGTGACGCCCGCGTAGAGATCGGGAAGCGCCTCGAAGCGGCTGCGCGGCAGGTTTGCGATCTCGTGGCGGCGCGATTCGATGTCGAGCTCCAGCATCCGGTCGGCGTACGCATGCAGCGCGCCCTCGCTTGCCGCCGCGCGGCTGCGCAGCGAAGCCAGCGGTCGATCCACCCGCAGATACGGAAACCCGGCTATCCGGCTGTGCTGCGCGTCGCGCACGCCGGCGGCGTCGATCTGCTCGTCGAGCGCCTGGTACCACTGTGCGCATTCGCGCACCTGCGCCGCGGAAGACTCCAGGTGCGCGCTGAAAGGGCCGCTTGCGCAGCCGCTTACGGCGACCGCTGCAGCCCATGCCACGCAAAAAACGCTCCGCCGCCGCACGCGATCTAAGTTATCACAGCGCGCTCGCCGAGCATGCGGATGGCCTCGCGGTTCGACCATGAAAAGCACTTGTCCGTCGCCTCGCGCCACGGCAGCCAGGCAAAGGCGAGATGCTCCTGCGGCGACAGCGTTACCGGTACCCGGCGGGGCAGCGCCAGGCTGAACACATGCTCGCGGTTATGGGTAACCCCGGGCGCGTAGCGCTGCCGCCACTGCGGGTAGATTTCGAAAGTATTGACGACGTTCCAACGCGTGAGCCTGCCCGCCGCGGCATCGATGCCGGTCTCCTCGCGCACCTCGCGCGCCGCGGCCGCTTCGAGCGCTTCGTCCGGCAGGTCGAGCGCGCCAGTCACCGATTGCCAGAATCCCGGACGCGTGGCGCGCTCGAGGAGCAGCACTTCCAGCTCGGGCGTATGCACCACCACGAGTACCGACTCGGGCAGCTTGTGGCTCATGCTTCGCGGAACAGGTCGGGCAGGGACAGCTCGCGCTGCGGATCGGTGAAGACCGCGAAGAACGGCTTGCCACGGCCGGCCCAGAATTCCGCTGCCGATGCCAGGACGTCAGTCATGACGTCGTTTCGGGCATTCTCGAAAATGAGGACGTAGCCTGCGGCTTCGTTCCAGGAGAGATCCGTCAGGCAGTCTTCCAGCGCGTCCCAGTTGTGACCGAACCAATCGGGGAACGCCAGCGCCTTTGCGATGTTCTCCAATAAATCGATCTTCTCCGAACCGGCGATGCGCACTACCTTGAGCCCGCTGCCGCGCGTCGCCTCGACGATCTCGTCGGCGCGCGCCGCGCGGTAGACGCCCGAGCGCGCCGGATCCTTGAGCCGCTGAAGAAGCTTGCCCATCACTCGATGATGCGCCTGAACGAACGGTAATGATCCTCGGTGTAGTAATACTCGCCGCCGCGCCCGGAGACGATGCGCCGCGCGCCGCGATCGCGCGCTCCCGGCGTCTTCACGGTGTATTCGCGGTAATACCCCCGCTCGCGCTTCGGCAGCAGGCCTTCGCGGTTGCCGAACGTGCGCCCGTCCTGCTGGTACGGAAACGGCCCACCCGCCTTGATGAGCGTGAGCGTCTCGTGGGCCTCCCGAGGGAGTTGCTTTTCACTGATATCCGGGGAAAACCCCGAGACCGCGGTAAAACAAAGCAACAGCGCCAGCCCAGCGAACGCGCGCATCAGGCCTTGGGCTGCTCCCGCAGGCGCAGGCCGAGCTCGCGCAGCTGCTTCTCGTCGACCGGGCTGGGCGCCTGCATCAGCAGGTCCTGCGCGCGCTGAGTCTTCGGGAAGGCGATCACGTCGCGGATCGACTCGGCGCCCGCCATCAGCGC
>DASQGB010000289.1:0-2253 GCA_035632815.1 Burkholderiales bacterium
CAATCCGCTCGGCGGCTGCTTCCCGATACTGGTGCAGATCCCCGTGTTCATCGCGCTCTACTGGGTGCTGCTCGCCGCGATCGAGTTGCGCCACGCGCCGTTCATGCTGTGGATCAAGGACCTGTCCGCGCTCGACCCGTATTTCGTGCTGCCGATTCTGATGTCGGCCACCATGGTGCTGCAGACCAGGATGAACCCGGTGCCGCCCGACCCGGTGCAGGCGCAGGTCATGAAATACATGCCCTATGTGTTCAGCATCTTTTTCTTCTTCTTCCCCGCCGGACTGGTGCTCTACTGGCTGGTCAACAACATTCTCTCCATCCTCCAGCAGTGGCAGATTCAGCGCATGTTCGACCGCGACAAGCCTGCCCATGCCAAGAGATGAGGTAGCGCGGGACAGCATTGCCGCGATCGCCACCCCAAGCGGCCGCGGCGGAATCGGCATCGTGCGCATCTCGGGCGCCGACGTGCCGCGCATCGCGCGGCGCGTGCTGGGCGAGCTGCCCGCGCCGAGAATCGCCACGCTGCGGCCCTTCCTTGACGCGAGCGGAGACAAGCTTGACGAAGGAATCGCGCTTTACTTTCCACCGCCGCATTCTTATACGGGCGAACCCGTGCTGGAACTGCAAGGGCACGGCGGGCCGGTCGTGATGCAAAGTGTGCTCGCGGCCTGCCTTGACGCCGGCGCCCGCTTGGCGGAGCCCGGGGAGTTCACGCGTCGCGCCTTCCTGGAAGGAAAGCTCGATCTGGCGCAGGCCGAGGCGGTCGCCGACCTGATCGATGCCGCCAGCCGGGAGGCGGCGCGATCGGCCATGCGTTCTCTGAATGGCGAGTTTTCGGCGGCGATCGATGCTCTTGTCGCCCAATTGGTGGAATTGCGTGCACTTACCGAGGCCATGCTCGACTTTCCGGAGGAGGAAGTCGACTTGGTGCACCGAGAGGACGCTGCGGCGCGCCTTGCACATGTGCAACGCCAACTCGATGAGGTGCTGGCGAAGAGCCGCGAGGGAAGCCTGTTGCGCAGCGGGATCCACGTCGTGCTGGCTGGGCGGCCGAACGTCGGCAAGTCGAGCCTGCTCAACCGACTCGCAGGCGAGGAGCGCGCCATCGTGACGCCCATCGCCGGCACGACGCGTGACGCATTGCGCGAACCGATCCAGATCCAGGGCGTCCCGCTCACGGTGGTGGATACCGCCGGCCTGCGCGCTGCCGCCGACATGATCGAGCAGTTGGGCATCGAGCGCACGCAACGCGAGCTCGCGCAGGCTGACCTGGTGCTCGTCATCCGCGAAGCGGGGGAAACGGGTTCGACGATTGCCGGACTGCCCGTCGGTGTGCGGCAACTGGAGGTATACAACAAGGCAGACCTGGCGCCGCGTTTCAAAGCGCCCCCGGGCGCGATCGTCGTGTCGGCCAAGACAGGGCACGGGCTGGATGAACTGCGCGCCGCCATCCTCACGGCTGCGGGATGGTCGTCCACCGGCGAATCGGTGTTCCTTGCGCGCGAGCGCCATCTTCGCGCCTTGGAGAGCGCGCGCGGCCACCTCGATGCGGCGGGTAAGCAGCTGCCGCGCTGGGAGTTCTTCGCCGAAGAGCTGCGCCTGGCACACGCGGCGCTGGGCGCCATCACCGGCGAGTTCACCGCGGACGATCTGCTCGGGGAGATTTTCAGCCGCTTCTGCATCGGCAAGTGAGAGCCGCGCGCGACAGCTGGGTGAATCCGGCGCTCGCCGTCGCGCTGTGCGCTGCGGCGCGGGCCCTGAGGGACCTAGTTCGCAACCGCTAACCCTTTGTACGAACGGCGCTTTAGTCCGTTCGAGGGGGTGAGCTGCGCATTGGGCGCAAAGACCACGGTGCTAGAATCGCGCTTGAGGAAGCCCGTATCAGTCGGCCCAGCTTTACGCTGGGCCGTTTGCCTTTCGGAGTAAACGAATGAACGCTCCCGTCTCCGCTCCCGCCGACCAGTCCAACGCGCCTGCCTGGGTCCGCCACCGCGGGCTGCGCCAGTGGGTGTCGGAGGTGGCGCGGCTGGCGAAGCCCGAGCGCATCGTGTGGTGCGACGGATCGGAGGCGGAGTACGACCGACTGTGCGCGGAGCTGGTTGCCGCGGGCACCTTTACGCGGCTGAGCGAGAAGCGTCGGCCGAATTCGTTTCTCGCGCGTTCGCACCCGAGCGACGTTGCGCGCATGGAAGACCGCACCTTCATCTGCAGCGCCAACAAGGAAGACGCCGGTCCGACCAACAACTGGCTC
>DASQGB010000290.1:0-2832 GCA_035632815.1 Burkholderiales bacterium
GACATCGTCGAGGACCTCGGCCATGCCTTGTCGCACCGCGCCATCAGCCTGGGCTCGCTGCGGCTCCTCCAGGGCATCTACGAGCGGCGCCGCGCCACGCTGCATTGAGAGCCGGGATTGTTCTCTTCGCCCACGGGTCGCGGGACCCGGCCTGGGCGCGTCCGTTCGAGAAAATTGCTTCTGACCTTTCTCGTAAGTTATCGGAAGCCGAGATACGCCTTGCCTATCTTGAGATCATGCGGCCGTCCCTCGACGAAGCGCTCGCCGATCTGGTAGCGCAGAAGGTCCAATCGATACGCGTCGTGCCGCTGTTCCTCGGTTTCGGCGGGCATGTGAAGGAGGATCTTCCGCGGCTGATCGCCGCCGCGAATCTTCCCGTCAAAGTCACGATCGATCCGCCGGTCGGCGAGCAGATCGCGGTCATCGAGGCAATCGTGCAGCTCGTCTCAGGACGATAGCCGGTCGAGCATCGCCTTGACGGCGCGGATCTGCGCGCCTTCCTTGGTGTGGTACTTGGCATCGGTGTAGCCCCACCAGTCCCAGCAGCCGCGCGGGTTGTAGGCGAGAGGGCTCCAGCTCGAGGCGGCCTGCGGATAGAGCACGATCAGCCGGTTCGTGTCGGCCCAGCGGTTATAGCCTGCATCTCTCACGAAGCTCTCGCCCACGGCGCGCGCGTTCTGGCGGCAGCCATGGAACGCGACGTGCACGCGGCAGCCCCCAGCGTCGCAGGCCTTGGGCAGGTACAGGTAGCCGATGTCGTCCATGCCGGCGCCTTTGGCGTACGGCGTCTGGTCGAAGGCGAGGAGACGCCCGCCCGGCTGTGTAGAAGGCGCGCTCAACGACCCGAGCAGGTGCTTGAGCAACTCGCCCGCTGCGTCGTAGTCGCAGTCGTTGAGATACGGCGCCGCGGTGACCGAGCAGTCCTTGTTGCCGGCGTCCGCGGTGACCATCGCATGGCCTGCGGGCTGATGGGCGATCACGACGAGCTTGCTGCGGTAGGTCTCGTAGAAGCGGCGCAGCGCCTGGACTACCGGTGGCGATACCGTGCGGTCTTTGGTGCCGGCAAACAGCCACACGCGCGCGTCGCGCAGGTTGTCGGGCGCATCGATGCGCCCTGCCCTGGCCAGGACTTCGGTTTCGGCGCTCAGCTCGCCCACCGGCGGCAGCGGCGTCCACCAGGACGGCGTCCTGCAGTTGTAGTAGGCGGTCCAGAAGCTGCCCTGCGCGCAATAGTAAGGTCCGCCGGCAGTGACGCCGACGCCGCTCACGATCGAGGAGTGCGCGACGTGCAGCTGCACCGCCATGTAGCCGCCCGAAGAAAGACCGGACGCGGTGACGTTGCGCGGCTGCGCGCGCAAGGACGGCAGGGGGTCCGCCGCAAGCGCCGGGAAGCACACCAGCAACCCCGCGATGAAACGGATCACTTCAATAAAAAGCTCTTTACAGCTTGAATCTGATCCTCGCTCATCAACGCCGGCGCGTGTCCGACGCCCTCGAACTCCACCACCTCGAGGTCGGGCTTGCGGCTGCGCATCTCCTGCAGCGTCTTCGGCAGCAGGACTTCGGACTGCGCGCCGCGCAGCACCAGCGTCGGGCAGGTTACCTTGCTCCAGACGTTCCAGAGGTCGATGCCGCGCAGCATGTCGGGGCCGATGGGAAACTCGGGATCGATATGGCCGTGCAGGCCGTCGCCGATCGCCGGGTCGTAGCGCAGGTAGTATTCGGATGCCTGCGCGCCTTCGCCGCGGCTTGCGCTGTGGCGCGCAAGATGGCGCCATTGCTCGTCGGTGAGCGGGCCGAAGGGCGCGCACACGTCGCGCAGATACGCTTCGACTCCGTCGACGCCGTCGAAGCGCTTGCCGCGCGTGATGTAGCCCTTCATGCGGAACAGCGCGCTCCACGGAATCAGCGCGCCGACGTCGTTCAGCACCAGGCGCCGGATCGGCGAATTGCGCTTCGCGGCGAGAAACATGCCGATCAGGCCGCCCATCGAAGTCCCCACCCAGTCGAGCTTGGTCGCGCCGTTGCCGCGCAGGCGGTCGAGCCAGCCCGGGCTGGCCGGCGCGCTGGCGCGCGCCAGCATGGCCGCCGCGTCGCCCTGGTAGGTGGAGAACGTGTAATTGGATTTGTTCTCCAGCCATTCGCTTTCGCCGCGCCCCGCGACATCCATGCACACGATGCGGCAGTTGGAGGCGAGCGCCGCCGCGAGGTAGTCGAAGTCACGGCTGTTGCGTGCAAGCCCGTGCACGCACACGACAACATGCGGATTTGCTGCATCGCCCCAGTCGGTGTACGCGATACGGTGGAAGCTGCCGTTGGCAAGCGATTGAAAATGTTCCTGTCGCATGGGTCCATGTTAGCGGACATGGTGCGCTGCAATAAGGAAGTTCTTCCACGTGAAAGAAGCTAATCCGACACATTCGAAAATCTACAGCGGTAACATGCGGTGAACCTGTAACAGCGCAGGAGACGCGCCATGAAGCTCAAGGACGTACTGGCGGTAAAGGGCCGCCGGCTGGTGACGGTATCGGCCAAGTCGAGCATCGCCGACGCCATCCGCACCATGCACGCCGAAAAGATCGGCGCGGTGCTGGTGCCCGACGCCGAGGGATGTCCGGTCGGCATCTTCACCGAGCGCGACGTCGTGCGCCTGCACGCCAGCGGCGATCGCGACTTCGAAACTCTGGCGGTCGAGGCGCGCATGACATGCAGCATCGTTGCCGGACGGCTGTCGATGTCGGTCGACGAAGCGCTCGGGCTGATGACCGAGCGGCGCTTCCGCCACTTGCCTGTGGTCGAGGATGGCAAACTGCTCGGGCTGGTGTCGATCGG
>DASQGB010000291.1:0-1868 GCA_035632815.1 Burkholderiales bacterium
ACGGCAGCGCCTCGAGCATGCGGATGGTCGCCACGATATGGTGGTTGATGACCTTGCGCTCCTCCTCGGTGAGCGTGCCGGCGCGGATGGTCAGGTTCTTCACCTCGTCGTCGGTCAGGAAGTCGGCGTCGTGACCCGACACGTCGCGCCAGCGGCGCTTGGCGATGCGCCGCACCCGGTCGATGTCCTCGTCGCGCATGCGCTCGCCGCCGATATTGCAGGCGTGCAGGAACTTGCGGTCGTCGTCGAGCTCCCGCAAGCGCTCGCGCAGGCGCTTGTCCTCCTCGGCGGCCTCCATGCGCTTGCCCTGCTCGAGAAACGAGATCCGGTTTCTCAGCGCCTGCAGCTCGGCATCGCGCTTGAGCACTTCGAAACGGGTATCGATCAGGTGGACGCGGTCGTAGATGGTCTCCAGCTTGGTCGCCTTGTCGACCACGTGCACCGGCGTGGTCACCTTGCCGCAGTCGTGCAATAGCCCGGCGATCTTCAGCTCGTAGCGGTCCTTGTCGCTCATGCTGAAGTCCTTGAGCGGCCCCTCTTTGGTCTCGTTCACCGCCTCGGCGAGCAGCATCGTCAGCATCGGCACGCGCTGGCAGTGGCCACCGGTATACGGGGATTTCTCGTCGATCGCGGTGTTGATCAGGTTGATGAACGACTCGAACAGCTGCTCGAGCTGGTTGATCAGCATCCGGTTGGTGAGCGCGATGGCCGCCTGCGAGGCGAGCGACTCGGTGAGGCGCTGGTCGGAGGCGGAGAACGCACCGATCTCGCCGCTGCGCGGGTCCTGCGCGTTGATCAGCTGCAGCACGCCGATGATCTCGTTCTCGTGGTTGCGCATCGGCACCGTGAGAAAGGACTTGGAACGGTAGCCGGTCTTGGAATCGAAGGCGCGGGTGCCGGAGAAGTCGAAGCCGTCGGCGGCGTATGCATCGGCGATGTTGACCGTCTTGCCGGTGAGGGCGGAGTAGGCGGCGACCATGCTGTGGTTGGGCTTGCCGTCGCGGTAGAGCTGGATCGGGTAGAAAGGAACGGGGTTGCCGGTAGTGCCGCCGAGGTAGTAGCGCAGCGAGCTGGTGCGCACGATCTCGAAGCGCAGCGTCTGGTCGTCGGTAAGCCGGTAGAGGGTGCCGCCGTCGGCCCGCGTGATGGTCTTGGCCGCGGTCAGGATCGCCTCGAGCAGCCGGTCGATGTCGCGCTCGGCCGAGAGCGATGCGCCGATGGCGTTGAGCTGCTCGAGCCGCAGGACGAGGTCTTCCGCCGCGGTGGGCGCGACCCCGCCCGGGAAGCGCAAGCCCTGGGTGGTATCGAATGTCGCGCTCATGAGGGTTGCGCCGGGTCGGTTATTTGATGCACACCGAGCGCACTTCCTTGAGCTGCGTGATGCCCGTCAGGCACTTCTCCATGCCGTCCTGCTTCAGGGTGCGCATGCCCTCGTCAAGGCAGATGGCGAGCAGCTCGGCGACGCGCACATGCTCCTGGATCGCCTTCTTCATGCGGTCGGTGGCGATCAGCAGCTCGTGCAGGCCGCAGCGCCCCTTGAAGCCGCTGCCCCCGCACTTGTCGCAGCCGACGGGCTTGTAGAAGGTAAGCTGGCCCTTGTCGTTGCCGTAGGCCTTGACCCAGTCGCGGTAGACGGCCTCCATGGCCCCTTTGGGGTCGGACTTGAAGCTCGCCGTGCCCATCAGCTCGTCGCAGTACTCGCGCAGGAACGCGGTGAGCTCGGCCGACTCGGGCGTGTAGGGCTGCCTGCAGCTGCACAGCCGCTTGGCCAGGCGCTGGGCAAGGATGCCGAGCAGCGCGTCCGAGAAGTTGAACGGATCCATGCCCATGTCGAGCAGGCGGACGATCGATTCGGGCGCCGAGTTGGT
>DASQGB010000292.1:0-2963 GCA_035632815.1 Burkholderiales bacterium
AGCGGCCGCATCCGCTTCGACGGCCAGGAGGTCGTCGGGCGCTCGCCGCGCGAGATCACGCGGCTGGGGCTGTCGCGCTCGTTCCAGATCCCGCAGCTGTTCCATTCGCTGAGCGTGAGGGAAAACCTGTTCGTCGCCGAAGGCATCGCGGGAGCCGAGCAGGTGGAGGAGGCCACCGAGGCGCTGCTCGCGCGCTTCGCGCTCGCCCCTTATGCCAGCCGGCCGGCGGGGCTGCTTCCCGAGGGCATCCGCAAGCTCCTCGACGTGGCGATGGCGCTGGTGGGCAGGCCCAAGCTCCTGCTGCTCGACGAGCCGACCAGCGGCGTCGCCGCCGACGAGAAGTTCGAGATCATGGACCTCGTGATGGGTGCGGTGCGCGGGCAGGGCGTCACGGTGCTGTTCGTCGAGCACGACATGGAGATCGTGTCGCGCTATGCCGACCGCGTGATCGCGTTCTACGAGGGCAGGGTGATCGGCGACGGCGCGCCGGCGCAGGTGCTGTCGGCCGAGGAAGTGCGCAAATATGTGATCGGCGAGGATGCGCATGCTGCGGCTTGATAGCGTGTCGGTGTCGATCGGCCCGATCGCCATCCTGCGCAATATCAGCATGCAGGTCGGAGCCGGCGAGTTCGCCGGCCTGATCGGGCGCAACGGCGCCGGCAAGACCACGCTGATGCGGACCATCATGGGGCTGCTCGCGCACCGCGAGGGCGCGATGCAATTCGAGGGCGCGGCGCTCGCCGGCATTCCCACGCATCGCCGCGTCTCGCTCGGCATCGGCTACATGCCCGAGGACCGGCGGCTCGTGCCTCGCCTCAGCGTGGAGGAAAACGTGCTGCTGCCGGCCTGGTCGGCGGGAATTCCAGACGCCGCGGCGCGCCTTGCGCGCGTTTACCGTGCGATTCCCGAGGTCGAGGAATTCCGTGCTCGCAAGGCGCTGCACCTTTCGGGCGGGCAGCAGAAGCTGGTCGCGCTCGCGCGCGCCATGATGGCCGGCACGCGCCTTTTGCTGCTGGACGAGCCGTTCGAAGGCGTCGCCCCGGTGCTCGCACGGCGGCTCGCGCAGGTCATTGCCAGCCTGAGGCAGACCGGCTTGAGCGCCATCCTGTCGGAATCGAGCTTCGTGCACGCCCACGGCCTGCTCGACCGCGTGTTCGTCATCGATCGCGGCGCCGTCGCCGAAAAAGCATGAGGCTGAGGCAGGAGACGCATTTCGGCGACCGCGTCGTGCGCTGCTTTCCCGAACGGCCGCATAGCTTCTATGAAATCCTTGTTGATGCGGTGAAACGTAACGGCCAGGGCGAGGCGCTCGCCTGCGGCGAGGAACGCCTGACATGGAAACAGCTCGAGGAGCGCGTGGCGCGGGTGTCCGCCGGCCTGGCGCGACGCGGCGTGGGACGCGGCGATCGCGTGGCGCTGCTGCTGTGCAACCGCATCGAGCTCGTCGTCACGCTGTTTGCGGCCGTGCGCCTCGGCGCCATCGTGGTGCCGCTCAACATCCGCGAGCAGAAGCCCGAGCTCGCCTACGTCCTCGGACACTGCGGCGCCGACCTCATCGTTCACGAGCCCGAGCTCGCCGAGCGCCTGCCGGCGCTACAACATCGCATTTCGGTTTCCGATTTTTCCTCGTTAGTGGAAGACGGGAACGTCGACCCCGTCGAAGTGGACGAGGAAGATACCGCGGCGATCCTCTACACCTCGGGCACCACCGGGCGCCCCAAGGGCGCGATGCTGAGCCACCTCGGCATCGTCCATTCGACGATGCATTACCAGCTCGGCATGGATCTCACGGCAGCCGACCGCTCGGTTGCGGCGGTGCCGCTCAGCCATGTCACCGGCCTGATCGCCTTGATCGCAACCATGGCGCGCTGCACAGGGACTCTGGTGCTGCTGCCGGCATTCAAGGCCAAGACCTTCCTCGACTTGGCCTCGCGCGAGCGCATGACCCATACGGTGCTGGTGCCGGCCATGTACAACCTGTGCCTGCTGCAGCCGGAGTTCGACCGCTACGACCTGTCCTGCTGGCGCATCGGCGGCTACGGCGGCGCGCCGATGCCGCTGTCGACCATCGCGCGCCTTGCGCAGAAGCTGCCCGGGCTCGGCCTCATGAACCTGTACGGTGCGACCGAAACGACTTCCCCGGCCACGATGATGCCGGCCCACCAGACGGCCCGCCACAGCGGCAGCGTTGGGCTCGCCGTGGCCTGTGCCGAGATCGCGGCGATAGACGAGGCAGGGCGTGAAGTCGCGCCCGGCGAGCCGGGCGAGCTGTGGATCAAGGGGCCGATGGTCGTCCCGGGCTACTGGAACGACGCCGCGGCGACTGCGCGCGAGTTCAGCGGGGGATTCTGGCGCTCGGGCGACATTGGGTCCATGGACGCGCAAGGTTTTTTTTATGTCCTTGATCGGAAAAAAGACATGATCAACCGCGGCGGTTACAAGATCTACTCGGTCGAGGTGGAAAGCGCGCTGCTCGAATACCCGGGAGTGCTCGAAGCGGCCGTGGTGGCGGTCCCCTGCCCGGTGTTGGGAGAGCGTGCACATGCATTTGTCACGCTACGCGATCCTGCCGGTTCGGTTACCCAAGAGGCGCTGCGCGACTTTTGCGGCGAGCGCCTGTCCGACTACAAGGTGCCGGAAGCCTTCACTTTTCGCACCGAGCTTTTGCCGCGCAACGCCAACGGCAAGGTCCTGAAGCGCGCGCTGCGCGAGGAGCTACAACTGTGAGCCTCGCGGCGACGCTCGCATTCTTCCTGCTCTGCCTCGCCGCCGTGGCGTGGATCTTCAAGACCGGGTATCGCCTGAAGAGTTGAAGTTACGTGGGAGGGCATGCCGTGGGACGGTTTCGCCGCAGAAAGTTCCTCATAAGGGCAGGGGTGCTGCTCGCCGCGCCAGTCGCATCCTTCGCTCAGCCGCCAGCCAGGCTTGTTCGAATTGGAGTCCTGGCCGTGCCCTCAGCCGCC
>DASQGB010000293.1:0-4875 GCA_035632815.1 Burkholderiales bacterium
TACTTTGGTAAGGCTGCCGCGCAGGCCGATCGCCGGCAGGGCGACATTGCCCGGCACGAAGGCCCAGCGCAGCTCGCCGCCGTAGTAACGGATGTTGCTGCCCGGAATCGCCGAGTACAGGACGCCGACGTCGAAGTTGAGCGGCAGCCCCTTGTGCAGGCGCAAAGTCGGAATCGGGATCGTGGAGTCGATGCTGTCCGAGGTCGCGCGCTCGAGCACGGCGATGTTCTTGATCTTCGCCGCGGTTACGGCGATGCCGATGTCGAAGCCGGTGATGCCGAGCGGCGTGGTGGGCGTCTGCGGCTTGTAGCTTAGCGCCCCGCCGAGGTCCTCCGACAGCAGGCGGAACTCCGGCTGCGTCAGGATCTGGATGCGGTCGATGTCCTGACCGCGGACGGTCGGTGCTGCAACCAGGAATATTGATGCCACGACAAAGGTGATCAGATTCGCGCGCATGTCATTTCCTTCCAAAATGTGCGGGTCGGACATGATACGTTGGACCTCGACATCGGGACTGCGTGATAAGTCTCAGTCCGGCTAGACCTTCTCCTGCAGGAACTGCAGCACCAGCACTTCGTCGCGCCGCAGCGCGGCGCCGGGCTGCTTGCGCCGCGCGCGGCGCGTGAGCGGCGGCGGCGTCGGGACCATATAACCCATCAGGTACGCCTGCAGCAGCGTGGGATGCACGTAGTACTTGCGGCAGACCGCTCGGGTGTTGCCGAGACGCTCGGCGACGGCGTCGACCGCGGCGACGATGTTGCGGTCGGCCTCGCGCCGGCTCGTCGCGGCGCCGAGGCGGCGCAGCTCCATCGCCGCGAGCATGGTGCCGCCCCAGGTGCGGAAATCCTTCGCCGTGAGCTCGCGCCCGGTAAGCTCGCGCAGGTAGGCGTTGACGTCGTCGGACGATACGCTCTGGCGCTTGCCCGCGGCGTCGCGGTACTGGAACAGCTCCTTGCCCGGCAGGTCCTGGCAGCGCTGGACGATGCCCGCGAGGCGCGGATCGTCCAGCGCGATGGTGTGCTCGACTCCGCTCTTGCCGCGGAAGCTGAAGCGCAGCATCGTGCCCTCGACCTGCACGTGCCGCCGGCGCAGCGTGGTCAGGCCGTACGAGCGGTTCTCGCGCACGTACTCGTCGTTGCCTACGCGGATCAGCGTCTTGTCGAGCAGGCTCACTACCGTCGCGAGCAGCTGCCTGCGGCTCAGGTCCTCCGCGCGCAGGTCGCGCTCGATGCGCTCGCGCAGCCGCGGCAGCACCTCGCTAAACTCGAGCATGCGGCGGAACTTCGACTGGTCGCGCGCGTCGCGGTACGACAGGTGATAGCGGTACTGCTTGCGGCCGCGGGCGTCGCGCGCGGTGGCCTGGATGTGGCCGTCGGCATCGGGGCAGATCCACACGTCGGTCCACGCCGGCGGGATCGCCAGCCGGTTCAGGCGTTTCCTCACCGCCGGGTCGGCGATGCGCTCGCCGCTTGGGGAAAAGTACGTCCAACCCTTGCCCGCGCGCTTGCGCGCGATGCCCTTGATCCCGTCGGTGACGTACCGCAGGCCGGCCTGAACGGCCGCCTTACGCCGGTGATGAGCGAGCGTTGCGCCTGCGTCCGCCATCACTTCACGCTTATTCGCAACGGTAGAACGCCTCCCTCTGCTGCCGGCTGATGGCCGCCAGGTCCTCGGCATCGCCCGCCTTCGACACGCGCGGCTCGAGCACGCCGAGGCGCTTCTCCAGCCGCGCGGTTTCCGGGTTCTTATCGAGATCGGCAAACTTGCGGCGCAGGGCGCGCACGTCATCGTCGCGGCGCTCGGCTTCGGCCAGCGCGATCGAGCGGCGGAGCTTGCGCTTCTCGCATTGCACCGGCTCGAGGCGCTGCGTGATCGCCATGAACTCCTGCGCCTGCGGACTGAGGGCGAGCGCCGGCGAGGCAAAAATGAGACCGATGAAAAAAAGCCTCTTCTTCATGCCCCCTCCTAGGGCAATGATACCCCGCGGCGGATCTCCTCCTCGCTGGCGGCCCGCACCGCAAGAATCACGCAGGAGAAGCGCAACGCCAGTCCGGCGAGCGGATGGTTCGCGTCGAGCACCGCCTTGCCGTCCGCGACATCGGTGACCGTGTAGAGGTGCGAGTCTTCCTCGACTTCCATGCCGACGGCGATGCCCTCGCCGTAGCGCGCCGCCTGCTCGACGCGCAGCAGGCTGGCGTCGTATTCGCCGAAGGCCTGCTCGGGCTCGAGCTGCAGGAGCACCGAATCGCCGGGGCCCTTGCCCTCCAGCGCAAGCTCGAGGGCGTCGACCAGGCCGCTGTAGCCGCCGTGCAGGTAGGTCATGTCGGAGGGCGCAGAGAGCTGCACGCCCTGCGCGTCACGCATCTCGATGCGTACCGAAACGACGGTATTGCGCGCGACCGCGCTCACGCGCGCAGGCGCCTCACCAGATCGAAGACTTCCGCGGCGTGGCCGCGCGGATTGACGCCGTAGGTGGCGTGGCGGATGACGCCCTTCTTGTCGATGACGAAGGTCGAGCGCACCAGGCACTCGCGCCTTACGCCTTCGCTCTCCTTTTCCTGGATGACGCCGTACTTGCGGCAGACTTCGCCCTCGGGGTCGGACAGCAGCCCGATGGTGACGCCGTTCTTGTCGCGGAAGTCGGCGTGGGTCAGGCAATCGTCGCGCGAGACGCCCAGCACCACGCAGTCGTGCTTGACGAACTGGTCCTCGTGGTCGGAGAAGTCGGTGGTCACCAGGGTGCAGCCGGGCGTGCCGTCGCGCGGGTAGAAGTACAGCACCACGTGCTTCTTGCCCTTGAACGCCGACAGATTGACGGTCTGCATGTCGGCGTCGGGCAGCTCGAAAGATGGCGCGGCTTGTCCCGGCTGGAGCATGTGCGACGATTCTAGTCCAAAATTTTTTTTATTTGTCACTACCTATAATCCACGCGATGGACTTGCGTTTGCTCGGCGGCTTGACGCCGCGTGATTTCTTGCACCGCCATTGGCAGAAGCGCCCGCTTTTCGTGCGCGGCGCGCTGCCGCGCTTCGCCGGCGTCATCGCGGAAGGCGCGCTGCGCTCGCTCGCGGTGCGCGACGACGTCGAATCCCGGATCGTGGAACGCCGCGCCGCACGTTGGGAGACGCAGCATGGGCCTTTCAGCAAAGTGAAGAGGAAAGACCGCAATTGGACGATTCTGGTCAGTGGGGTAAACCTGCACGTGGCAGCCGCCGACCGATTGCTGCGGCGCTTCCACTTCATTCCGCAGGCACGGCTAGACGACGTGATGGTGAGCTACGCGACTCCCGGCGGCGGCGTCGGGCCGCATGTCGATTCCTACGATGTCTTTCTGCTGCAGGGGCCCGGACGGCGCCGCTGGCGCGTGGGGAGACACACTTACGTGGCGGAACCCGGCGACATGCTCTATGTCCCGCCGGGCTGGAAGCACGACGGCGTGGCGCTCGAGCCCTGCTACACCTACTCGATCGGCTTTCGCGCGCCGCGCGGCGCCGAGCTCGGCGCCGCCTTCCTCGACTGGCTGCACGAGCGCGGCCTGCCCGATGCCGTGTTCCGGGATCCGGGCCGCTTGCCGGTCCGCAGTCCGGCCCTCATCCCATCCCAGCTCGTGGAGTTCACCAACCGGGTCGTTTCCCGCATCTCCTGGTCGAAGCCCGACTTGACCCGTTTCCTGGGCGAATACCTCACGCTGCCCAAGCCCCACGTGGTGTTCCGCCCCGGGCGCTCCCGGCGCGCGCCCGGGCGCGCGCGGGTGCGGCTGAACCCCAAAACGCAGCTGCTTTATCGCGGCGCGCGGTTTTTCATCAACGGCGAAACTGTTAATGTGCCTCCGCGGGCGGGTGCGGCGCTGCGCAGCCTCGCCGACCGGCGCGAGGCGAGCGGCGCACGGCTTGCACGTGCGGGGCTCGCCGAACTAATCTGCGGCTGGCAGCGGCTGGGCTACCTGCATCTCGAAAGGCCATGAATGGATGCGCCGAGCTACGAGCGGTTCGACAGCAAGACCGGTTTCGAGGCCGCGCTCGAGCGGCTGCTCGGGCAGCCGGGACGCGAGCTGCGCGTTTTCGACCCCGACGGCGCCGCGCTGCGCCTGAACGACGTCGCGCGCATCGGGCAGCTGGAGAGCTTCCTCCTCGCCAGCCGCACGCGCCGGATCTACATGGCCCTGCACAACACCGATCACCTGACGCGGCAATGCCCGCGCATGATGGCGCTGCTCGCGCGCTTTTCGCACGCGGTGCAGATCAACCGCACCCAGGAGGAGATCCGCGAGCTGCAGGACGCCTTTCTCGTGCTCGACTCGATTCACTATCTGCGCAGGCCGGTGGCGTCGTTCTTTCGCGGCGCCATCGGACTGGGCGATGAGACCGAAGGGCTTGCGATGCGCGGGCGGTTCGCCGAGATCTGGGCGGCGTCGTATCCCGCGGTTTCGAGCACCACGGTAGGCCTGTGACCAACCCCCGGAGGAGACCCATGAAGAAGTCATTGCTGTTGATCGCGGCCGCGGCGTTCGTGCTTTGCGCCTGCGGCGATTCCAAGCCCCCTGCATCCAAGCCGACGGCGACCCCGCCGGCGCCGACGACCCCGCCGATGAAGGACGAGAAGAAGAAGTAAAGCTAGACCGGTAGCAAAGCGTAACTACAGGTCTCGCCACCCGAAGCCCTCGTCCTGGGTGGCGAGGCCGATCCAGCCGTCCTCGCAGCCCATCGCGCGCGCGAGCGCCGCGCGCGCGAGCTGCGGCCGGTTGTTCTGCAGCGAGAGGTGCGCGCCGATCACGTGCTTCAGGCGCGAGCGGTCGAGCGCGCCGAGCAGGCGCTCGGAGTCGCGGTTGTCGAGATGCCCGAAGGGCCCGCCGATGCGCTCCTTGAGCCACTTGGG
>DASQGB010000294.1:0-13154 GCA_035632815.1 Burkholderiales bacterium
CTGTTCTGCGCCAGGCGCTGGGCGAGGGCGGGGAAGTCGACCTGGTCCAGCGGCTGGTCCTGGTTGAAGCAGGAGAAGACGTAGGTCGTGCTTCCGGTCTCGCGATCGACGTGCGGCTGCAGGCACTGGGCGCAGATCTCCTTCATCATGCATTGCATCGGGCTGTTGATGGACCCGATCGCCCGATGGGTGGGTTTCAAATACTTCTTTAGAACCCCATGCCGCGCCGCGGCCACAGCGGCCATCATGCGGTCGGAGCCGATCGCGATTATTCGATCTGTGCTTGGAAAAGGAATCTCCTGCTTGCCGAGGCCGCCCGAGGCATAGGCGTGCATCGCCTGCACGAGGTTGCCGACGAAGGCCCGGTCCTGCGGCCGGCGCGGGGCGAAGCCGGGCGCCGCGTCGCAGCACCAGACGACGACGTCGGAGGAGGCCTCGATGTCCTCGACGCGGTAGCGGTCGGCCATCTGCCGGTAGCCGGCGAAGTAGATCACCTTGCTTCCCGCCGCACGCAAGGCCCGGCCGATCGAGAACAGCACCGCGTTGCCCAAGCCGCCGCCGGCGAGCACCACGGTCTCGCCGCGCGGGATCTCGGTGGGCGTGCCGGTCGGCCCCATCAGGACGACCGGCTCGCCCGGTCGTAGATAAGCCAGCAGGTCGGCCGAGCCGCCCATCTCCAGCGCGATCACCGAGATCAGGCCTTTTTCCCTGTCGACCGAGGCGCCGGTAAGCGCGAGCCCTTCCATGGCGAGCGTGGTGCCCGCGACGCGCATCGCCAGCGTCTCGAAGTTCTGCATGCGGTAGAACTGGCCGGGCTGGAAGCGCCGCGCGGCGACCGGCGCGCGCAGCACCACCTCGACGATGGTCGGCGTGAGGCGCCTCACCTCGTGCACCACCGCGCGCAGGTCACGGTTCAGGCGGGCGAGGAAGGTCGCGTCGTCCAGTGACGAAGAAGGATTTCTTTTTGAAAGAACGGTTGTTACAACAGGAAAACCCTGCTTGGCGCTGCCCATCGCCTTGACCACGTTGCCGAAGTAGGACGGGTGCAGATCGCCGAAGAAGCTCATGAACCGCCCGTCGGGCCGGCGATGCAGCAGCACCTCCACGCGTCCGGGCTTCGCGGCATGCGGCTCGGGCTTTACCGGTGCGCCGCTCTCGTCGCAGGCCTGGAAATACTTGCCGTCGAGGGCGAGGCTTACGCCTTCCTCGCGCGCGAGCACGGTATTGGGCTGGGTGCCCGCGGCGATGAGCACCGAACGGGCAGGAAGTTGAATGCCATTTTGAAAGGAAACAGCCTTAGCGTGGCCATAGCCGTCGACCTCGATGCGCGCGGGCGTGAGGCCCTCGGCGAAGACGACGCCTTCCTCGAGCGCCTTCTCGACCTCTTCGTGATTCAACGTGTAGGAGGGGCTGTCGACGAGGCGGCGCCGGTACGCGATGGTCGCCCCGCCCCAGGACTTGAGCAGGCGCAGCCTTTTTTCGGCTGCGGTATTTCGCAAAGCCCTTGCGTGCGCGATGAACTCCTCGGCGATCTCGCGCTCTTCCGCGCTCCAGAAGGGCTTCTCATCCAGCTGCTCGTAGCGCGCGAGGAACTTCTCCACCTGCACCGAGTAATAAGCGAGCGACTCGGTGGCGGTGTCGATCGCGGTGAGGCCGCCCCCGATGACCACGATCGGCAGGCGGATCTGCAGGTTGGCGATCGATTCGCGCTTGGCGGCGCCGGTCAGCTGCAAGGCCATCAGGAAGTCGGATGCCGCGCGCACGCCGCGCGCGAAGCCGTTGGGGATCGTCTCCAGCACCGTCGGCCGGCCGGCGCCGGCGCACAGCGCGATGTGATCGAAGCCGTCGGCGAAGGCCTCGTCGATGGTGAGCGTGCCGCCGAAGCGCACCCCGCCGAACATGGCGAACTGCCGCCGCCGCTCGAGCAGCAGGCGGATGATCTTCAGGAAGTTCTTGTCCCAGCGCACCGTGATGCCGTACTCGGCGACGCCGCCAAAGCCCGCCATTACGCGCCGGTCGAGCGGTTCGCGCAGTTTTCCGATGTCTTTTATGGGTTGAAAGGCCACGCGGTTGCCGAGCGCATCCACCCCCGAGATCCCCGCCTCGAGCGGCTCGATCTTGAGGCCGTCGATGCCGACCACCGCGTGGCCGTCGTTCATCAGGTGATGCGCGAGCGTGTAGCCTGCCGGGCCGAGGCCGACCACAAGAATTCTTTTTCCAGTGGCTTCTTTAGGGTAGGGACGGCGAAGATCGAAGGGATTCCAGCGCGTGAGCAGCGAATAGATCTCGAAGCCCCATGGCAGCTCGAGCACGTCCTTCAGCGTGCGCGTCTCGGACTGCGGGATGTTGACCGGCTCCTGCTTCTGGTAGATGCAGGACTTCATGCAGTCGTTGCAGATGCGGTGCCCGGTGCCCGCCACCATCGGATTGTCGACCGCGATGATGCCGAGCGCGGCGAGGGGCTCGCCGCGCGCCTTCACCATGTGGAACTCGGAGATCTTCTCCTCCAGCGGGCAGCCGGCGAGCGGCACCCCGAACACGGTCTTGCGGAATCCTTCGGCGGGCGCTTTTTCCTTCAGGCCGGTGGAACAGGAGTCCTTACCTTGCTCGTGGCACCAGATGCAGTAGTTGGCTTCGTCCAGCGCGCCGACGAGATCGGTCCCCGGGTCGGTCAGGGCGAATCCTTCGCGATGGCGCAGATGGGCCAGGCTGTTTTCTGAAAAACCATTCCTGGCTTGCGTGTGAACCGGGATGAGGCGCATGAAGTCGAGCTTGCGCGGCGCCTTGAACAGCACCCCGGAAGCATGCTTCTTGCGGCCCTCGGGCGTGGTCGTGGCCCACGCGGCGTAGCGCGCGGCCGCCTCGAGCTGCTGCGCGTGGGCAGCCTCGTCCCGGAGCCACGCCGTGACTTGGCGGGCGAATTCGAGCTCGGTGGAAAATTCAAAACCATCCGGCTTCGCGTCTTGCGGCTTGACCTTGTGCAGGGCGCGCCGCTGCACGAACTGGCGCTTCACCGCATAGAGCGGGGCGAGCTCGTTGTGCTTTTCGGCCAGAGCGCGCGCCTCGGCTTCGATGCCGAACAGGCGCGCCAGGAAATCCTCGACCTGCGGCGCGAGCGCGACCAGCAGATCGGATTCCGAGCGCCGATCGAGCGGCTGGTCCCGCGCCGCGAGCAGCCGCTCGCGCAGCGCCGCGTCCGCCTCGCCGAGCCAGGAGACAAAAGCGCCGTCTAGCTTGACGAGGCCCTCGCGCGCGTACAAATCGTTGAATTGAATGCCGAAGCCGAGTTCCATGCGGGTAAAATTATCGTCGAAATCGCAGCTTGCGCCCGCGCATTACCATATTCCAGAACGGAGCTAACGGATGCAGATCAAGAACAGCGTGTTCCTCGTTGCCGGCGGCGCTTCGGGGCTCGGCGCGGCGACGGCGCGCATGGCCGCCGAGAACGGCGCGAAGGTGGTGATCGCCGACATGCAGCAGGATGCGGGCGAAAAGCTCGCGCGCGAGCTCGGCGGGCGATTCGTGCGCACCGATGTCACCGCCGAAGCCGACGCAAAAGCGGCGGTCGCGCTGGCGGTGAAGGAATTCGGCGCTCTGCACGTGCTGGTGAACTGCGCCGGCATCGCGCTTGCCGAGCGCACGATCGGCAAGGAGGCGCCGCACGATCTCGCGCGCTTCACGCGCGTCGTCACCATCAACCTGATCGGCACCTTCAACATGATCCGGCTCGCCGCCGACGCGATGGCCAAGGCCGGCCCGAACGCCTCGGGCGAGCGCGGCGTGATCGTCAACACCGCCTCGGTCGCGGCATTCGACGGCCAGATCGGCCAGGCCGCCTACTCAGCCTCCAAGGGCGGCGTCGCCGGCATGACGCTGCCGATCGCGCGCGACCTGTCGCGCAACGGCATCCGTGTCTGCACCATCGCGCCCGGCGTCTTCGAGACGCCGATGCTCATGGGACTGCCGAAGGACGCCCAGGACTCGCTCGGCAAGCAGGTGCCGTTTCCGTCGCGCCTCGGCCGCCCGGCGGAGTACGCGCAGCTCGTAAGAGCGATCTGCGAGATCGAGATGCTCAATGGCGAGACCATCCGGCTCGACGGCGCGATCCGCATGGCGCCCAAGTAGCGAGAGTTTTTTGCCCCCCTGACAAGGGGGGTGGCGCGGAGCGCCGGGGGTTTCGGTTTTAGCGCCAGCAAAAAAACTAAAACAAAACCCCCCGCTCGCTGCGCTCGCGACCCCCTTGTCAGGGGGTCACATCGGCTTGAGATTGTTCTTGTAGTGCTTGCCGCGCTCGACGTAGCCGCGCGCGACTTTCTGAAGGTTGTCCTTCTGCTCCTGGGTGAGCTCGCGCACGATCTTGCCCGGCGAGCCGAGCACCAGCACGCCATCGGGAAATTCCTTGCCCTCGGCAATGAGGGTGTTGGCGCCGATCAGCGTGGATTTGCCGATCTTCGCGCCGTTCATCACCACGCTGTTGATGCCCACCAGCGAGCCCTCGCCGATGGTGCAGCCATGCAGCATGACTTTGTGGCCGACGCTGACGTTGCGCCCGAGGCTCATGGGATAGCCCGGATCGACGTGCAGCACCGAGCCGTCCTGGATGTTGCTGCCTTCGCCGATGCTGATCTGGTCGTTCTCGGCGCGGATCACCACCTGGAACCATACGCTGACGTCGTTGTGCAGGATGATCGAGCCGACCAGCGTGGCGTCATGCGCGATGTAATGGTGCTCGCCGCGCAGCTCCACGCGCCGCTCGCCGATGGCAAAGAGGGGCATGCGGCTATCATAATGCAGTGAAAGTCATTGTTCTCGGCGCCGGCGTGGTTGGCGTGACCGGTGCCTGGTATCTCGCCGCGGCGGGCCACGAGGTGACGGTGATCGAGCGGCGCGCTGCGCCGGGCCTGGAGACCTCGTTCGCCAACGGCGGCCAGATCTCCGCCGGGCACGCCGAGCCTTGGGCGAGCCCTGCGGCGGTGCCGAAGATCCTGCGCTGGCTGGGACGCGAGGACGCGCCGCTCCTGTTCCGGCCGCGCGCCGACCGCGCGCAGTGGGAATGGGGCCTGCGCTTCCTGCTGGAGTGCCTGCCCGGACGGTTCGAGCGTAACTCGCGCGCGCTCGCCGGACTTGCCATGTACAGCCGCGAATGCCTGATCGAGCTGCGCAGCCGCACTGGAATCCGCTACGACGAGCAGTCTCGCGGCATCCTGCAATTCGCCACCAATGCGCGCGACTTCGACGCGCTGGCGGCACACACCGAGGCGACGCGTGCGCTCGGCATCGAGCGCAAGCTGCTGTCGGCCGCCGAATGCCTGGCCGCCGAGCCGGCCCTGCGCTACTCGGAGGATCCGGTGGTGGGCGGCGTATTCTCGCCGCTCGACGAATCGGGGGACGCTTTCAAGTTCACCAGCGAGCTGGCAAGGCTGGCGCGCGAGAAAGGCGTGCGTTTCATCACCGGGTCTACGGTCGAGAGCATCGAGTCTTCCGGCGATGAAATAACCGGCGTCAATCTAGGTCTCGAGTCGCTGAAGGCGGATGCCTACGTGGTTTCGCTGGGAAGCTATAGCCCGCTGCTCCTGCGGCCGCTCGGCATCCGCATTCCGGTCTACCCGCTGAAAGGCTACTCGATCACGCTTCCGCTGGGACCCGCGGAGGAGGGCGCGGCGCCGAGCGTCAGCCTGACCGACGAGGCGTTCAAGATCGTGATCTCGCGGCTCGGCAACCGCCTGCGCGCAGCCGGCACCGCCGAGCTCGCCGGCTACGACACGACCGTGAACGCTGCGCGCTGCACGGCCATCCTGCGGCGCATCCGGCAGCTCTTCCCGCAGCTCGGGGCCCTCAATGTGGTGGAGCGCTGGGCCGGGCTGCGGCCGGCGACGCCGGGCAACGTGCCGATCATCGGCCGCACGCGGCTGCGCAAGCTCTATCTCAATACCGGCCACGGCACGCTCGGCTGGACGCTCGCTTGCGGCTCGGGCAAGGCGCTGGCGGACATTGTGTCCGGGCGCGTGCCGGAGGTCGGATTCCGCTTTCATGCGTGACAGCGAATCGCTGTTCCTGGAGCTGCGCGGATTGCGCTACCACGTGCGCCGGTGGCCGCGCCCGGGCGCCCCGTCGATGCTGCTGCTGCACGGCTGGATGGACGTCTCGGCCTCGTTCCAGTTCCTGGTCGACGCGCTGCGCTCCGACTGGGATGTCTACGCTCCCGACTGGCGCGGCTATGGCCTTACGTCATGGGGCAAGTCCGACTGCTACTGGTTTCCAGACTACCTTGCCGATCTCGACGCTCTGCTCGACAAGCTGCAGCCCGGGACGCCGGCGAACCTGGTCGGGCACAGCCTGGGCGGCAACGTCGCCGCGCTCTACGCCGGCGCGAGGCCGGCGCGCGTCGCGAAGCTCGTCAACCTCGAGGGCTTCGGCATGGCGGCTACGCAGGCGGAGCAGGCGCCCAAGCGCTATGCGCGCTGGCTCGACGAGCTGCGCGAGCCGCCGCGGCTTCGGCCGTACCGCGACTTTCAGGAGCTGAGCGAGCGCCTGCAGCAGGGCAACCAGCGCTTGACGCGCGCGCGCGCGGAATATCTGGCGCGGCACTGGGGCCGCGAGACCGAGCAGGGCGAAATCGTGCTGCGCGGCGACCCGGCGCACAAGATCGTCAATCCGATCCTGTACCGCTATGAGGAGGCGCGCGCCTGCTGGCGGCAAGTGACCGCGCCGGTATTGTGGGTTGATGCACAGGAGTCGGATTTGATGAAACGCCTGGGATTCACTGCGGATGAGTATGCCGAACGGCGCGCCGCGTTTCGCAACCTGCGCCACGTGACCGTGGCCGATGCCGGGCACATGCTGCATCACGACCAGCCCGAGGCGGTGGCGCGGCTGATCGAGGATTTTCTGCTCGGCTGACGGGGCTTCGGCGTCGAGCCCGTCTGATAAAATTGCCGCCGCAAGATGGACGCCACAACAATAAACCAACTCGTACAAACGGTTGCCATCTATGCCTTACCGGTGCTTTTCGCGATCACGCTGCACGAGGCGGCGCACGGCTATGTGGCACGCCATTTCGGCGACATGACCGCGCACGCGCAGGGGCGTATCAGCCTCAATCCGGTGCGTCATATCGATCCGATCGGAACGATCGTGGTGCCGATAATCATTCTGCTTGCAAGCAAGGCGGCGGGCACGCCGGGCTTTCTTTTCGGCTGGGCCAAGCCCGTTCCGGTCAACTACTCGGCCTTGCGCAAGCCACGCCAGCATATGGCGCTGGTTGCCGCCGCGGGGCCGGGCGCAAATCTGCTGATGGCGCTGTTGTGGACGCTCCTCCTGAAGCTTGCCCTCTTCGCTCCGATGGGCGATTTTGCGGCGCCATTGCGCCTCATGGCCGAGGCCGGAATTGCCGTCAATCTGGTTTTCATGTTCCTCAATATGCTGCCGATCCTGCCCCTCGACGGCGGCAGGATTGTGGCGAGCCTGCTGCCCAGCCGCGCGGCATGGCAATACGCGAAGCTCGAGCCCTGGGGCTTGCCTCTCCTGGTGCTGCTGCTTCTCACAAACGTGCTGAGCTTCGTGCTCGGGCCGCTGGTCGTCGGCGCTTCCGGCGTCCTGATCCGGACCATCGTTCTTTGACCATGTTCGAAACGCGCGTGCTCTCCGGCATGCGGCCGACGGGCGCCTTGCACCTGGGCCACTACCACGGCGTGCTGAAGAACTGGACCCGGCTGCAGGCCGAGTACCCGTGCCTGTTCTTTGTCGCCGACTGGCATGCGCTTACCACGGATTACGAGAAGCCCGGCGAGCTGCAGAAGAGCGCCTCCGACATGGTGGTCGACTGGCTCGCCGCCGGCATCGATCCGGCGCAGGCGACGCTGTTCGTGCAGTCCCGGGTGGTCGATCACGCGGAGCTGCACCTGCTGCTGTCGATGATGACGCCGCTCGGATGGCTCGAGCGCGTCCCCACCTACAAGGACCAGCAGGAAAGGCTCGCCGACCGCGACCTCTCCACGTACGGATTTCTCGGCTACCCGCTGCTGCAGTCGGCCGACATCCTGATCTACCGGGCGAAGTACGTGCCGGTCGGCGAGGACCAGGTGCCGCACGTCGAGTTCACGCGCGAGGTGGCGCGCCGCTTCAACCATCTCTACGGCCGCGAGGCCGGCTTCGAGGAAAAGGCCAAGGCCGCGGTGAAGAAAATGGGAACCAAGAAAGCGCGCCTGCTGAACGAGCTGCGCACCGGCTTCCTCGAGCAGGGCGATGCCGGGGCGTTGAGCAAGGCGCAGGCGCTGCTCGACGAGCAGCAGAACCTGTCGCGCGGCGACCGCGAGCGCCTCTACGGCTGGCTGGAGGGCGGCGGCAAGAAGATCCTGGTCGAGCCCGAGGCGCTGCTCACCGAGGCTTCGAAGATGCCGGGGCTCGACGGCGAGAAGATGTCGAAGTCCTACGGCAACACCATCGCGCTGCGTGAGGAACCCGAAGCGGTGGCGAGGAAGATCCGCACCATGCCGACCGACCCGGCCAGGGTGAAGCGCACCGACCCCGGCAACCCCGAGAAATGCCCGGTGTGGCCCCTGCACCAGATCTATTCCGACGCGCAGCGCAAGCAGTGGGTATGGCAGGGCTGCACGAGCGCCGGCATCGGCTGCCTGGAGTGCAAGCAGCCGGTCATCGAGGCGATCAATGCCGAGCTCGCGCCGATGCGCGAGCGCGCGAGTACCTATCTGAGCGACCCGGGCCTGGTGAAGAACATCGTCGCCGACGGCTGCGAAAAAGCGAAGCGGCTCGCCGCCGAAACCATGCGCGATGTGCGCGAAGCCATGGGGCTTACTTACTCCTAATGGCCAAGCTTTACGGCGAGCAGGTCATCGAGCTGCCGCACGATCTGTATATCCCGCCCGATGCGCTGGAGGTGTTCCTGGAGGCCTTCGAGGGGCCCCTGGATCTCCTTCTGTACCTGATTCGAAAGGAGAATCTGGACATCCTGGACATTCCCATGGCGCCGCTCACGCGCCAGTATCTCGAGTACGTCGAGATCATGCGCAGCAAGAACCTCGAGCTCGCCGCCGAATACCTGGTGATGGCGGCCATGCTGATGGAGATCAAGTCGCGGCTCCTGCTGCCCAGGCCCCCCTCGGCCGAGCCGGCCGAGGACGACCCGCGCGCCGAGCTGGTTCGGCGGCTGCTCGAGTACGAGCGGATGAAAAAAGCGGCGCAGGCTCTGGACGACCTGCCGCGGGCCGGACGCGACGTGATCGCGATCTCGGTATGGATCGAGCGCACCGCTGCGCAGCGCCTGCCCGACGTTCACGCGCAGGACCTGGCCGAAGCCTGGCGCGGCCTGCTGCATCGCGCCCGCCTGTCGAGGCACCATCACGTTTCCCGCGAGGAGCTCTCGGTGCGCGAGCACATGAGCGGGATCCTGCGCTCGCTGCAAGAGCGGCGCGTGCTCGAGTTCGCGGAGCTGTTCCGGCCCGAGCGCGGCGTGGCCGTGCTGGTGGTGACCTTCCTCGCGCTGCTCGAGCTCGCCCGCGAGCTCTTGATCGAGATCACGCAGTCCGAATGCTTCGCGCCGATTTACGTAAAATTGGGCCATGCACAGCCCGTCTGACGCCAAGCGCATCCTGGAGGCGGCCCTGCTCGCATCGCAGGAGCCGCTCGACCTCACCGAGCTCAAGCGCCTGTTCGGCGGCGAGGTCGCCGCCGAGACGCTCCGCAACCTCCTCGCCGAGCTGGGCGAGGACTGGAAAGGCCGCGCGATCGAGCTGGTCAGCCTGGCGAGCGGCTGGCGCTTTCAGACCCGTCCCGAGCTCCAGCCGTACCTCGAGCGCATCCAGCCGGACAAGGCCCCGCGTTACTCGCGCGCGGTGATGGAAACGCTGGCCATCATCGCCTACCGCCAGCCGGTCACCCGCGGCGACATCGAGGAGGTGCGCGGCGTCACCGTCTCGACCCACATCATCCAGGCGCTGGAGGGCCGCGGCTGGATCGACATCGTCGGTCACCGCGAGACCCCCGGCCGGCCGGCTATTTACGCCACCACCCGCAGATTCCTCGACGACCTCGGGCTGCGCTCGCTGCAGGAGCTGCCGCGGCTCGAGGACATCGCCACCACCCTGCAACTTGAGCCCGCCCCGGTCCCGGTCGCCGAAGTCCCCGAATCCGCCCCCGACTCCGAGCCAGCAGAAGCCAAGACCGGAACCAACGGCTGAGCGGTTGCAGAAGCTGCTCGCCGCGGCGGGCCTGGGCTCGCGGCGCGAGATCGAGACCTGGATCGCCGCCGGCCGGGTGACGGTCAACGGCCGTGTTGCCAAGCTTGGCGACCGCGCCGCGCCCGCAGATGCCGTCGCGGTTGATGGCAAAGCATTAAATCTCTTCGAAAAAACGGCGGCCCGGGTGCTCCTGTACCACAAGCCGGTGGGCGAGCTGGTCACGCGCAGCGACCCGCAAGGCAGGCCGACGGTTTTCTCGCGCCTTCCGGCGGGCCGCTGGATTGCAGTGGGCCGGCTCGACATCAATTCGTCGGGGCTGCTCCTGCTTACCGATTCGGGCGAGCTGGCCAACCGCCTGATGCACCCGCGCTACGGGATCGAGCGCGAGTACGCGGCGCGAGTGCAGGGACGCCTCGGGGCTGAAGCGCTTGAAAAACTGAAACTGGGCGTCCAGCTTGAGGATGGCGTTGCGGCGTTTACGTCCATTGAATTCATGGAAAAAAGAGCCGCCACCGAAGGCGCGAACCGCTGGTATCGCGTGTCGCTGCGCGAAGGCCGCAACCGCGAGGTGAGGCGTCTCTTCGAGGCGGTCGGCGCGAGGGTGGGACGGCTGATTCGAGTGCGCTACGGCCCGATCGAGCTGCCAAGAGATCTGCCGGCCGGGCGCTGGCTGGAGATCGATTCCGCGCGCGTCCAAGGGTTGTTAGAAAGCGGAAAAGCGGTTAAACTTCAAAAGCTTTAGTGGCAGGACGCATAGCGGCAAGACGCAGATGGGCTTCGGCCCATTTTTTGTTTCTAAAGCCCCAAAGCGAATGAGCGTAGAAGCAAAGGTGGCGCCGGCGGTGACCGGCATGGGGTACGAGCTGGTGGACGTGCAAACGTCGAACGGCGGGCGGATGTTGCGCGTGTTCATCGACAAGCCGGGCGGCATTACCGTGGGCGATTGCGCGGCGGTGAGCCGGCAGCTCACCCGGGTGCTCCCGGTCGAAGGCGTGGATTTCGAGCGGCTGGAAGTGTCCTCTCCGGGTCTCGACCGGCCGCTGCGCAAGGCGGGCGATTTCTCGCGCTTCGCGGGCCAGAAAGCCGAAGTCCGGATGCGCACGCCGGACGCGACGGGCCGGCGCAAGTTCGTCGGTGTCCTGAGGGGCGCCGAGGCCGGGCAGGTGAAGGTGGAATTCGACGGACAGACAGTGGCGCTGGCGCTCGAGGACATCGAGCGGGCGAAGCTGATACCGGCGCTGTGATACGACTGTGAGGAAATCGTGGCCAAAGCAGCAAAGAGCGTAGAGCCGAAGAACACCGCGGCGACCATGGCGGCGGGCAACCGCGAGCTGATCATGCTCGTGGACGTTCTCGCCAGGGAGAAGAACGTGCCGCGCGACATCGTCTTCGGCGCGCTCGAGATGGCGCTCGCCTCGGCGACGAAGAAGAAGTACTCCGAGGACATCGACGTGCGCGTGGCGGTCGACAAGAACACCGGGGGCTACGAGTCGTTCCGCCGCTGGAAGGTGGTGCCCGACGACACGGTCGAGACCCCGCAGGCGCAGATTCCCCTGACCGAAGCGCAGAAGAAGAAGCCCGACGCCAAGCTCGAGGACTACCTCGAGGAGCCGCTGGAGGCGATCGAGTTCGGCCGCATCGGCGCGCAGACCGCGAAGCAGGTGATCCTGCAGCGAATCCGGGATGCCGAGCGCGAGCAGATCCTGAGCGATTTTCTGGCGCGCGGCGACGAGCTGGTGACCGGCACGGTGAAGCGCATGGAGCGCGGAGCCGCGATCATCGAGTCCGGGCGGCTGGAAGCGCTGCTGCCGCGCGAGCACATGATCCCGAAGGAAAACCTGCGGGTCGGCGACCGCGTGCGCGCCTGGGTGGCGAAGATCGAGCGCCAGGCGCGCGGTCCTCAGCTGATCCTGTCGCGCACCGCGCCGCAGTTCATCATGAAGCTGTTCGAGCTCGAGGTGCCCGAGATCGAGGAAGGCCTGCTGCAGATCAAGTCCGCGGCGCGCGACCCCGGCGTGCGCGCGAAGATCGGCGTGTTCACCAGCGACAAGCGCATCGACCCGATCGGCACCTGCGTCGGGATGCGCGGCTCGCGCGTGCAGGCGGTGACGCAGGAGCTCGCCGGAGAGCGCGTCGACATCGTGCTCTGGTCGGCCGACCCGGCGCAGTTCGTGATCGGCGCGCTGGCGCCCGCCGAGGTGACCTCGATCGTGGTGGACGAGGAGAAGCACGCCATGGACGTGGTGGTCGACGAGGCAAACCTCGCCGTCGCGATCGGCCGCAGCGGCCAGAACGTGCGCCTCGCCTCCGACCTCACCGGCTGGCAGATCAACCTGATGACCGAGGAGGAGTCGACCAAGAAGCAGCAGGAGGAGAGCGGGCGCATCAAGGGCCACTTCATGGAGAAGCTCGACGTCGACGAGGACGTCGCCAACATCCTCATCGAGGAGGGCTTCTCCACGCTCGAGGAAGTCGCCTACGTGCCGATCAACGAGCTGAACGAGATCGAGGCCTTCGACGCCGACACGGTGAACGAGCTGCGCACCCGCGCGCGCAACGCGCTGCTGGTGGCGGCGATCGCCAACGAGGAGAAAATGGAAGGCGTGGACCCGGAGCTGCTCAAGCTCGAGGGCATGGACACGCAGCTCGCCGCCAAGCTGGTGGAATCCGGCATCAAGAGCCGCGACGATCTGGCGGACCTCGCCGTCGATGAATTATCCGAGATCACGAAGCTGGACGAGGAGAAAGCGAAAAAACTGATCATGGCGGCCCGCGCCCACTGGTTCACCGAGCCTAAGGGAGCCGAGAAGCCGGCCGACAGCAAGGAGGCCGCGTAAGGTGGCCCAGACCAGCGTAGCCCAGTTCGCGAGCGAGCTGAAAGTCCCGCCGTCGGTGCTGCTCGAGCAGCTGCGCGCGGCGGGCGTCGACAAGCGGGTGCCCGAGGACCCGCTGAGCGAG
>DASQGB010000295.1:0-13419 GCA_035632815.1 Burkholderiales bacterium
GTCGATGTCGACGGCAAGCGGCAGCAGCTCGCGCGCGGCGCGCAGATCCGCGATAAGTCGAACCGCGTGATCGTCCCCACCGCCCTCCCCACGGGGGCGCAGGTGAAGTACCGGCTCGATGCCGAGGGCAAGATCCGCGAGGTGTGGGTCCTGACTCCCGAAGAAGCGGCGAAGAAAGAAGCGGCGAAGAAATAGTGGGCAAGCTGTTTCTGCGTACGTTCGGCTGCCAGATGAACGAGTACGACTCGGACAGGATCGCCGACGTGCTGCGCGAGGCCGACGGCCTCGAGGCCACCGAGCGCCCCGAGGACGCCGATCTCATCGTGTTCAACACCTGCTCGGTGCGCGAGAAGGCGCAGGAAAAGCTGTTCGCGGACCTCGGCCGCGTCAGGCATCTGAAGCGCGCGAAGCCCGGCCTGATGATCGCGGTCGGCGGCTGCGTCGCGAGCCAGGAAGGGCCGGCGCTGCTCGAGCGCGCGCCCTTCGTCGACGTGGTGTTCGGCCCGCAGACGCTGCACCGGCTGCCGCAGCTCTTGCAGCGCCGCCGCGCCACCGGCCGGCCGCAGGTCGACGTCAGCTTCCCCGAGATCGAGAAATTCGACCACCTGCCGCCGGCGCACAAGAGGGGTGAAAAGGCAGCGGGCGCCGCCGCGTTCGTCTCCATCATGGAAGGCTGCAGCAAGTACTGCAGCTTCTGCGTGGTGCCCTACACCCGCGGCGAGGAAGTCTCGCGTCCCTTCGACGATATCGTGGCCGAGGTCGCGGGCCTTGCCGAGCAGGGCGTGAAGGAGGTGACCCTCCTCGGCCAGAACGTCAATGCCTGGCGCGGCCCGATCGACGGCGTGCCTGCCGATTTTGCGGAGCTATTGAATTACGTAAGCGAGATCGAAGGCATCCAGCGCATCCGCTACACCACGTCGCATCCGCGTGAGTTCACCCAGCGCCTGATCGACGCGCACGCCGGGCTGCCCAAGCTCGCGCCGCACGTGCATCTGCCGGTGCAGTCGGGTTCGGACCGCGTGCTTGCCGCGATGAAGCGCGGCTACACGGCGCTCGAGTACCGCTCGATCGCCAGGCGGCTGCGGCAGGCGCGCCCGCAGATCAGCCTGTCCTCGGACTTCATCGTCGGCTTCCCGGGCGAGACCGACGCGGACTTCGAGGCGACGCTGCGCCTCGCGCGCGAAGCGGGCTTCGACGGCTCGTTCTCGTTCCTCTACAGCCCCCGCCCCGGGACGCCGGCGGCGGAGCTCGCCGATCAAACTCCGGATTCCGAGAAGAGCGCAAGGTTGCAGCGGCTGCAGGCGCAGCTCGACGAGCAGGCGCGCGCGATCAGCGAAGGCATGGTCGGCAGCGTGCAGGAGGTCCTGGTGGAAGGCCCTTCGAAAAAGAACCAAGCCGAGCTCGCCGGCCGCACGGGAAACAACCGGGTAGTCAACTTCGCCGGCTCCGCCGATCTGGTCGACGACTTTGTCGAAGTGCGCATCACCGCGGCGCTTGCCCACACCCTGCGCGGCGAAGTGTTGAATGCGAAGTAAACCTGCAGTTGCGATCTAAAAACGTAGCTGAGGTCAGGCTCGAGCCGCTCGACAACCAGCGCCTGGCGCGCCTGTGCGGGACGCTCGACGAGAACCTGCGGCAGATCGAGTCGGCGCTCGACGTGACCATTGCGCGCCGCGGCGCGAAGTTCACCGTGCGCGGCGGGCAGGCCGAGAGCGCGGCGCAGGCGCTCGAGCACTTCTATGAGCGCGCCTCGGGGGATCTCACCATCGATGACGTGCAGCTCGGCCTGACGGAACTCTTACAAAACAACCAACCCAAGAGCGAAAGCCCGCAGCTGCTGACGCGCCGGCAGGACCTGCACGGCCGCACGCCGCACCAGGTCGAGTACATCGAGAGCATCCTCGCCCACGACCTCACCTTCGGCATCGGGCCGGCGGGCACCGGCAAGACCTATCTCGCCGTGGCCTGCGCGGTCGACTCGCTCGAGCGCGACAAGGTCAAGCGCATCGTGCTCGTGCGCCCCGCGGTGGAAGCGGGCGAGCGGCTGGGCTTCCTGCCGGGCGATCTCGCCCAGAAAGTCGACCCCTACCTGCGGCCGCTCTACGACGCGCTGTACGACCTGATGGGCTTCGAGAAGACCGGCAAGCTGCTCGAGCGCGGCACGATCGAGCTCGCGCCGCTCGCCTACATGCGCGGGCGCACGCTGAACCACGCCTTCATCATCCTCGACGAGGCGCAGAACACCACGCCCGAGCAGATGAAGATGTTCCTCACGCGCATCGGCTTCGGCGCCAAGGCGGTGGTCAACGGCGACGTGACGCAGATCGATCTCGGGCGCGACAAGAAAAGCGGGCTGATCGAGGCGCGCAAGATCCTCGGCGGCGTGCGCGGCATCGCCTTCACGCAGTTCGGCGCGCAGGACGTCGTGCGC
Organism: Burkholderiales bacterium; assembly: GCA_035632815.1. Taxonomy (GTDB): domain Bacteria; phylum Pseudomonadota; class Gammaproteobacteria; order Burkholderiales; family SG8-39; genus SCGC-AG-212-J23. Next base: position 2,432 of record DASQGB010000295.1, read on the forward strand.
CATCCGCTGGTGGCGCGCATCATCGATGCCTACGACAAGCGCGCGCAGGAAGACTAGGATCGCGGTCCAGTTCGCCGTGCCGCGCCGCGGCCTGCCGAGCGCAGCCGCGCTGCGCGGTTGGGCGCGTGCGGCCTCGGGTGCGGAAGTGACACTGAGAATCGTCGGGAAGCGCGAGGCGCGGCGACTCAATAACCGGTTCAGAAGAAAACCCACCGCCACCAACGTTCTATCGTTCCCGTACGGAAGCGCGCGGGGCGACGTGGTGCTGTGCCATCCGCTGATCGCGCGCGAAGCGCGCGCGCAGCGCAAGACGCTGGCTGCGCACTACGCGCATCTGGTGGTGCACGGCGTGCTGCACCTGCGCGGCTACGATCATGAAAAGAAAAGGGATGCTTCCCGAATGGAGAGGCAGGAGCTGCGCATCCTGCGGCGCATCGGCTTTACGGACCCCTACGCGCTAGAATGAGCCGTCCCGCATGAACGACCCGTCCCGGCCCAGCCTGCTCGAGCGCCTGTCCTCGCTCATCCTGCGCGAGCCGGGCGACCGCGAGCAGCTGGTGCAGCTGCTCAGGTCCGCGCACTCGAGGAACCTGCTCGACGCCGACGCGATGTCGATCATCGAGGGCGCGCTCACCGTCTCGGAGATGCAGGTGCGCGACATCATGGTGCCTCGCGCGCAGGTCGACTTCATCGACATCAACGAACCGGTGGAGAGCTTCATCCCGCAGGTGATCTCGACCGCGCACTCGCGCTTTCCGGTCATCGACCAGAACCGCGACGACGTAGTCGGCGTGTTGCTGGCCAAGGACCTTCTTCGTCACTACGCCGGCGAGGAGGAATTCAACGTGCGCGAGATGCTGCGCCCCGCGGTGTTCGTGCCCGAGGCGAAGCGCCTCAACGTCCTGCTGCGCGAGTTCCGCGCCAGCCGCAACCACATGGCGATCGTAGTCGACGAGTACGGCGGCGTGGCCGGCCTGGTGACCATCGAGGACGTGCTCGAGCAGATCGTCGGCGAGATCGAGGACGAGTACGACTTCGACGAGGCTTCCGACAACATCCTGCCCGAGGCCGGCGGCCGCTTCCGGGTGAAGGCGCTGACCCAGATCGCCGACCTCAACGCGGCGTTCGGCACCAGCTTCTCCGACGAGACGGCCGACACGGTGGGGGGCATGGTGATCGCGCACCTCGGGCGGCTGCCGAAGCGCGGCGAGTCGGTCACCATCGAAGGCCTGCGCTTCCAGGTGCTGCGCGCCGACAGCCGGCGCGTGTACACACTGCTGGTGGACAAACCCAAGACGTGATCGCCTTCCTGGCTGGCGCGGCGACCGTGCTCGCATTCGCGCCGGCCGGGATGTATCCGCTGGCGCTGGCGCTGTTCGCGATCCTCGCGCAGCTGTGGATGGCCGCGCCGCCGGGCCGCTGCTTTCGCAGCGGCTTCTGGTTCGGCCTGGGCCTGTTCGGCGCGGGCGTGTCCTGGATCTACGTGAGCCTCTCGCAGTTCGGCGGCATGCCTGGGCCCCTGGCGGCGCTCGCCACCGCGGCGGTTTGCGCTTTCCTCGCGCTGTTCCCCGCCGCGGCGGGGTGGCTGCAGGCGCGCGTGCCGGCGCCCGAGTGGGCGCGCGCCTGCCTGCTGATCCCCTCGTCATGGATCCTCTTCGAATGGCTGCGCAGCTGGCTGTTCACCGGCTTTCCGTGGCTTGCCGCCGGTTATGCGGCGGCAGGCTGGCCGGCGCAGGGCTACGCGCCGCTCATCGGCGTGTTCGGCGTCTCGTTCGTGACGCTCGCCCTGTCGGGCCTCGTCTGGCTGCTTGCCTGTCGCGGCCGCAAGCTCATCGTCCTTGCGTGCTTCCTCGCGGTCGCGGCTGGCGGCGAGGCGCTGCGCCACGTGCAATGGAGCACGCCCGTGGGCGAGCCGCTGGGCGTCGCCCTGCTGCAGGGAAACATCCGCCAGGAGATGAAGTTCCGCCCCGAGCGCTACGAGCGCATCCTCGAAACCTATGCCCAGCTCGCCGAGGCGACGCGCGCGAGGCTCATCGTGCTGCCCGAGACGGCGGTGCCGCGGTTCCACGACCAGGTCGATCCCGCCTACCTCGCGCGGCTCGAGGCGGCAGCGCGGCGCAACGACGGCGACCTCCTGCTCGGCGTGCCGACCCGCGGCGCACACGGGGACTACTACAACAGCGTCGCCACGCTCGGCGCTTCCTCGCGCCAGCTCTACCACAAGGTGCACCTCGTGCCGTTCGGCGAATTCGTCCCGCCGGGCTTTGGCTGGACGCTGCGCCTGGTCGACATCCCCCTGTCGGATTTCTCGCGCGGCGCCGCGGAGCGGCCGCTGCTCGGCGTCGCCGGCCAGCGCGTCGCGCCCAACGTATGCTACGAGGATCTCTTCGGCGACGAGATCGCCCTGCACGCGCGCGACGCGACCCTGCTCGTCAACATGTCCAACGTCGCGTGGTTCGGCGACTCGCTCGCGCCGGCGCAGCACCTGCAGATCGCGCGCCTGCGCGCGATCGAGACCGGCCGCATGCATCTCACCGCCACCAACACCGGCATCACCGCCGCCATTAACCGCGACGGACGCGTCGTCGAGCAGCTCGCGCAATTCGTCGAAGGCCGCCTCGAAACCATGGCGCAGGGCTATTCCGGCGAGACGCCCTACATGCGATGGCGCGACTGGCCGATCGTGCTCGCCGCATTGCTCATCCTGGCGGGCGGCGTGATCGTCGCGCGCGTGCGCTCTCGGTAGAATCCGGCGATGCCGACGTTCCAGCAGCTCATCCTGCGCCTGAACGACTTCTGGGATCGACAGCGCTGCGTGCTGCTGCAGCCCTACGACATGGAAGTCGGCGCGGGCACCTTTCATACCGCGACCTTTCTGCGCGCCATCGGACCCGAGCCGTGGAAAGCGGCCTACGTCCAGCCCTCGCGCCGGCCGAAGGACGGCCGCTACGGCGAGAATCCGAACCGGCTGCAGCACTACTACCAGTACCAGGTCGTGCTCAAGCCCTCGCCGCTCGACATTCAGGACCTGTACTTGAAGTCTCTGCAGGAACTGGGAATCAACCCGCAAGAGCACGACATCCGCTTCGTCGAGGACGACTGGGAATCGCCTACCCTGGGCGCCTGGGGCCTGGGCTGGGAAGTCTGGCTGGACGGCATGGAGGTCACCCAGTTCACTTACTTCCAGCAGGTGGGCGGGCTCGATTGCAAGCCGGTGCTGGGCGAGATCACCTATGGTCTGGAGCGGCTGGCGATGTACTTGCAGGACAAGGAAAGCGTTTTCGACCTGGTGTGGACGCCCGGGGTGACTTACGGCGACGTCTACCACCAGAACGAAGTGGAGCAGTCGCGCTACAACTTCGAGCTCTCGAACATCGAATTGCTGTTTGAGCTGTTCAAGGGCTTTGAAAGCGAAGCCAAGCGCCTGATCGAGGCGCAGTGCGTGCTGCCGGCCTACGAGATGGTCCTGAAGTCCTCGCACAGCTTCAATCTGCTCGACGCGCGCGGCGCGATCTCCGTGACCGAGCGCGCCGCTTACATCGGCCGCGTGCGCGCCCTCGCGCGCGCCGTCGCGCAGGCGTATTTCGAGTCGCGCGAGCGCCTCGGCTTCCCCATGCTGGCGAAGACGCCGAAGGCGGCGTAGTGAAGGCCACGCTGCTGGTGGAGCTGCTCACCGAGGAGCTGCCGCCCAAATCGCTGCGGCTGCTTGGCGAGGCGTTCAGGGATCGGCTGCTGCTTAGATTGACGCAATACCACCTGAAGTTGCGTGAGCCGGCGGGTACGCGGTTCTTCGCGACGCCTCGTCGACTCGCGCTGTCTATCCCGGATGTCGAGTCGGTAGGGCAGGATCGTGAGACCGAGGTGATCGGCCCACCCGCGAACGCCTCGCCTCAAGCGATTGCCGGATTCGCGAAGAAGAATGGCGTGGCAGTGGAGCAACTCGAAAGGCGCACAACCCCCAAAGGGGAGGTCCTGGTGGCGCGGCCAAGGCTAAAGGGCGCAGTGCTTGATGAGATCCTGGCCGGCCTCGTAGAGGAAACGTTGAAGGCACTGCCGATCCCCAAGGTCATGCGCTGGGGCGACGGCGACGCGCAGTTCGTGCGGCCGGTTCACGGTCTGGTAATGCTGCATGGCGCGCGGATCGTCCCCGGTAGCGTGTTCGGCCTGGCTGCCGGCAATACGACGCGCGGCCACCGCTTCATGGGTGCGCCGAGCATCGTCCTCAGGGCTGCGGACGGATACGAGAAGCAGCTGCGGGAGGAAGGCTCGGTGCTGGCGGACTTCGGTGCGCGGCGCGCCGAGATCGATCACCAGCTCGGCGCCGAAGCGCAGCGCCACGCCGCCGACCTCGGCAGCTACCAGGAGCTGCTCGACGAGGTGACCGCGCTGGTCGAGTTCCCCCAGGTCTATGTGGGTGGCTTCGACGCCGCCTACCTTGAGGTGCCGCAGGAGTGCCTGATCCTCACGATGCGGCAGAACCAGAAATACTTCCCGCTGTTCGACGCCTCCGGCAAGCTGCAGCCCAGGTTTCTGATCGTCTCCAACATGAAAGTCGCCGACCCGCGCCATATCGTTGGCGGCAACGAGCGCGTGGTGCGGCCGCGCCTTGAGGATGCCCGCTTTTTCTACAACCAGGACCGCAAGCTGCGCCTGGAAGAGCGCGTGCCGCAGCTCGCCAAGGTGGTACACCATAACAAGCTCGGCACGCAGCTCGAGCGGGTGCAGCGCATCCAGCGCCTTGCCGGCTCCATCGCGCGCCAGCTCGGCGCCGACGCGGCGCTCGCCGAGCGCGCCGCCTGGCTGTGCAAGGCCGATCTGCTGACCGGCATGGTGGGCGAATTTCCCGAGCTGCAGGGCGTCATGGGCCGCTACTACGCGTTGCACGACGGCGAGCCGGCGGCCGTGGCCGACGCGATCGAGGCGCATTACCGGCCGCGCTTTTCCGGCGACGCGGTTCCGGAAAGCCCGATTGCGTGCGCGGTGGCGCTGGCGGACAAGCTCGACGCGCTGGCCGGCATCTTCGGCATCGGCCAGGCGCCGACCGGCGAGAAGGACCCCTATGGGCTGCGACGCCAGGCGCTCGGGCTGCTGCGCATCCTGATGGAGCGCAAGCTTCCGCTCGAGCTGCCGGCGCTGATCGACGAAGCGGGCAAAATCTTCCCGCCCGGGAAGATTTCCGACCCGACGGCCCAGGTTGCCGCCTTTGTATACGAAAGACTCCACCATATGCTGCGCGAGCAGGGCTACGCCCACGACGAGGTCGACGCGGTAGTGAGCCAGGCGCCGGCGCGCATCGATCTCGTGCCCTCGCGCCTCGCGGCGGTGCGCGAGTTCAAGAAGCTGCCCGAAGCCGAGAGCCTGGCCGCAGCGAACAAGCGCATCGGCAACATATTGAAGCAGGCGGACTCCGTCGCAGCGGATTTCGACATTGCGTTGATGGTTCTCCCAGAGGAAAAGACCTTGGCGACGACATTCCGGCTGCTGCGGCCCGATGTTGACGGCGCCATCCGCTCGCTCGACTACACTGGAGCGTTAAAGGCTCTGGCAACCCTCAAGGCCCCGGTCGATGCGTTTTTCGACAAGGTGATGGTGATGGACAAGGACGCTCGCGTGCGCGCGAACCGCATCGGCTTTCTGGGCACGCTGCACCAGACCATGAACCGAATTGCCGACCTTTCGAAGCTTGCCAAATGACGCTCGGCTCATAATCCTGCCGTGAAGCTCATCATCCTTGACCGAGACGGCACCATCAACCACGACAGCGCCCACCACATCAAGTCGCTCGACGAATGGCGGCCGATCAAGGGCAGCCTGGAAGCTGTCGCGCGCCTGAACCATGCGGGCTACCGCATCGTGGTGGCGACCAACCAGTCGGGCATCGCGCGCGGGCTGTTCGACACGCGTACCCTGTTCGCGATCCACGACATGCTGCAGCGCGCGGTGGCGCAGGTCGGCGGCCGCATCGACGCCTTCTTCTTCTGCCCGCACGCGGCCGACGCCGGATGCAAGTGCCGCAAGCCGGCGCCGGGCATGCTGCTCGAGATCGGCACGCGCTTCAACGTGGCGCTCAAGGACGTATACATGGTGGGCGACTCGCAGCGCGACCTCGAGGCCGCGGCGACGGCCGGCGCGCGCCCGGTGCTGGTGCTCACCGGCAAGGGCAAAGCCACGCGCGACGAAGACCGGCTGCCCCCCGGCACCGAGGTGTTCGCCGACCTCGCCGCCTTCGCCGAGCACGTCGCTCCATGACGCTGGTGCGCTCGGGGCTGTTCGCGCTCGCGATCGCCCTCGTCACGCCACCCTACGCGCTCATCGCGCTCGCCACCTTCCCCCTGCCGCGCATGGCGCGCTACCGGATCATTTCCGGCTGGTCGCTCCTGATTCTGTTTTTTTCCAGATTGATTCTGGGAATCGACTGGCGCGTCGAAGGCCGCGAGCACCTGCCTTCGCGCCCGTCGGTGATTCTCTCCAAGCACCAGTCGGCCTGGGAGACGCTCGCCTTCCAGCACATCTTCCCGCCGCAGGTCCACGTGCTGAAACGCGAGCTGCTGTGGATTCCGTTCTTCGGTTGGGGCCTTGCGCTGATGAGCCCGATCGCCATCGACCGCTCGCGCGGCGTCGCGGCGCTGCGCGCCATAGCGCGCCGCGGCCGCGAGCGCCTGGAGCAGGGTTTCTGGGTGGTGGTGTTTCCCGAAGGCACGCGCGTCGCGCCCGGCGAGCGCCGCGAGTACCAGATCGGGGGCGCATGGCTCGCGGCGGCGAGCGGCGCCGCGGTGGTGCCCGTGGCGCACAATGCCGGACGCGTGTGGCCGCGCAACGCGTTCGTGAAGCGGCCAGGCACGGTTACCGTGCGGATCGGCCCGGCCATCGAGGCCGCCGACCGCGACCCCAAGACCATCAATGCGATTGCCGAGGCATGGATAGAAGAACAACAGAAGGCGCTCTGCTGATCCGCCTGGGCGGGCGCTGGATCGAATACCGCTTCCTGCGCCGCCGCCGCCGCACACTCGGCATCACGGTGGACGGCGACGGCCTGCGGGTCGCGGCGCCGCTGCGCGCGCCATGGCACGAGATCGAGGCCTTCCTGCGCGAGAAGGAGCGCTGGATCCTCGCCAAGATCGACGAATGGGCGAACACGCCGCGTCCGGCGGTGCTGCAGGGCGCGAGCGGCGAGTCGCTGCCCCTTTTCGGCGCCTCGCACGAGCTCGAGGTGCGCGAAGGGGCGCGCGCAGTGCGCCGCGAGCCCGGCCGACTGGTGGTGGTCGCGCCCCGCCCGCGCGTGCTCGAAACGCTGCTGCGCTGGCTGAAGGCGAGCGCGCTCAACGCGCTCGCGCCGCGCGCGGCGCACTACGCCGCCAGGCTGGCGCTGCCCGCGCCGCGCGTGAAGCTCTCGAACGCACGGACGCAGTGGGGCCTGTGCACCGAGGACGGCGGCATCCGGCTGTCGTGGCGCCTGGTGCACCTCGAGCCGGCGCTCGCGGACTACGTCGTGGCGCACGAGGTCGCGCATCTGCTCGAGCTCAACCACTCGAAGCGATTCTGGAGCCTGGTCAGCGGCCTGTACCCCGATTGGCGTCAGGCGCGCGAGCGGCTCGAGCTCGCCGGCGCTTCCCTACCCATCATACGGAGGACGACATGAAGATCCTGCATACCATGCTGCGCGTGGGCGACCTGCAGCGCTCGGTGAAGTTCTACACCGATGCGCTCGGAATGAAGCTGTTGCGCACCACCGAGCGCCCCGAGCAGAAGTACTCGCTCGCCTTCGTTGGCTACGACAGCGAGGAGCGCAGCGCGGTGCTCGAGCTCACCTACAACCACGGCGTGGAGCGCTACGAGCTCGGCACCGCCTTCGGCCACGTTGCGATCGGCGTGCCCGATGTGCGCAAAGCCTGCGAGGCGGCGAAGCGCCACGGCGGCAAAGTCACGCGCGAGCCCGGGGCGGTCAAGGGCGGCACGACGGTGATCGCCTTCGTCGAGGACCCCGACGGCTACAAGATCGAGTTCATCGAGCGCACATCTGCCTAGAACCCTGCGAGGACTGCTCTTGCCACAGCGCACCTCCGGGCTGTTAGCCCGGGGTGTCAACTAATTCGGGGGAAGTATGCGTCCGGTCTCGAACGCGTTGTTAGATGGCGGAAGGTGCATACATTCATTCCAGTCTGTTCCGTCTCACTGCACCGGCGGCTGTACGGGTGGGTAGAACTGAGGTGCCTCTCCGCGATTGAACATGCCGTAGTCGCGCATCACCTCAAATACGCGGAAGTACTCGGTCGTCGAATCGGCAAAAAGTTGCCGGCCAAAGCCGACGCCGGCGTCAGATGACGGTACGTCAACAAGATGAGCAAAAATGCCGGGTCTGTAGACGCTCTCGAACACGTCGCGTTTCCAGGACGTTCCTACCGACAGCTCTCGATTTCTGGATTCCGAAGCAACGACAAAAGTCGGTGGCCGTCTCTTGGGGTCGTTGTACGGACTCAGGCGCTCGGGACGCCACGCCGATTTGTCGGACCGCTCCTCGTGGATGACCTGTGCGATCCGAATGCGGTAGTCGGCGAAGACCTGCTCGCGGCCCGTTTCTTGAACCGTATGGTGCTTCGCATCGACCCGCCAAGCGATCATTGATCCCTCGTCCCGCCATATCTGATATGAGAGCAGGAGATTCTTTCGATTCAAGCTCTTGAACCTGTCGATGAAGAGACAGCCGCCCATGGCTTCAAGGGATGGTTTCAATGAAGCCGCGAGATCCAAATAGCGATTGATTTGCCCTTCTTTGATCTGAACTTCGAAAAATTGCGAAATCATGGTCGTTAGCATTCTATGAAATGGATAGGAGGTCAATTGAGCTGCCGAGCGTGCCTCATGAGAAGCGCCATTCCTACTGGAGCCATCTAACGTTTGACGTGAGCGGCAGACACCGGCTTGCCGGTGGCTGTCCGCTCGATGGAAGGGTTAGCCGTCATCGGGAGTGCTAGGCATCTAGTGCGTGACGCTAGGGCCTTGGTTGACCGGCGTCGTTTAGCTCTGCACCGTAGATCATTCGTGCAACTCGTGCTTCGGCGGCAGCGACCTCGCACTGGCGACAAGGCCGAGAGGTCGAGTACAGGACGCTGCCCACAAGACTCGTGCGGCCCAACCGTCTCTGTGCATCGCGGATGGCCTCTCGTTCGGCGTGAGCAGTTGGATCGCCTCGTTTGACCACTCGGCTCGGGCCTTCGCCAATGATTGCCCCATCTGCCACCAATACGGCGCCATACGGCTGATCACCCCACGATTCGGCGAGGCGTTTCATCGACGCAGCGGCTTCAAACCAGCGCTGCTCCGGCTTGGATGGCGCGTCGGAGCGCTCTGTGGATAAGCCAAGGCGGTGACCAACTAGGAGAACAGCGCCGACAACCGCCCGCGCCAAAGCGTTACGACGAGCACGATTGGGAGTTGAGGTGGCCATCGACCGTCTCCTGACGGCTAACGTGGCGCTTACCGGCGCGCGGCCGTCTGGCCGCGCGTCCGGTGCAGCAGAAGGTTAGCCGTCATGGTGGCGCGGGTCCTAGAGACGAATGGTGATCCACAATTAACCACTGCCCGCCTGTCTTTCGATACGCAACGGTGTAGCGTGCCGGGACTGGCACCGGCTTTCCCGCTCGGTTCACCATAAACGCGTATGAGCCCGAGTTAATCGCCGTATCCCCGTAAACACGAATCAGCTGTTCGCCGAACTCGACCTTCGGAGGTGTCGGCGATGCGCACACGCCGTCAAAATATTTCCGAACACCTTCGTGGGCGGCGTGTCCTCACTCACGGTCTCCCCTCACCTTGCGCCAAGATGGAATGCCGTCTCGCTGATGAAGCGCCAGCCAGCATCCTTAGCTGCGATCTTGTCCATGCTGATGGTGCTGACGCTATGCTCAAACGCCCACTTGTCGTCCTCGTGGTCGTTGCCCACCATGACGCACTCGGAGTGCAGCACGTAGGTCTTGAGCTGAGTCAAGAACTCCTGCTTGGTCATGTTTCCGGGGCCGATGAAGCTGAACAGGGAGTGCCAGTCGACAGAGCGCATGGTGACGGCAGCGTAGTTGCCGCACAGACCAAGGATGTGTCCCTCTCGCTTCACCGACATGACATCCGCGATGGTAACGGGGCCTGCCGACACCCAGAGCGTGTGGTCCACGTCGAAGGCGTATATCTTGGGCAGGTGTGCTCTGGTCGGGTCAATGACGCCGTTCTCACTCATGCTTTTCACCATGAAGTGCGAGCAGGCATCGAACGACGAACGCCCGCGGCGTCGAATCTGCCTTCTCGGAGTAGTTGTTGCGTGCTGCATTGTCTGCCGCTTCCTCCGCCGCGAGCTTCGCGGGCGCGAAGATGCCGAGGACACAGAGGTAGACCGCTCGCCAGGGATTGACCTGCGTTGGACGCGTATCTGCCATTTCGTGTCCGGCTAACGTCGTGGTGAACGCCGGGCCAACGCCGGTGGCCGATAAGGCGCTGCGCTAGCGGCCCGTCCGTTCCACCTAGAGTTAGGCAAGCTGGCTATGACGGTTTGGTCCCGCTGGCTACGATGGCCGGCCAACCGATCCGAAAGCCGTCCTTACGCTTGTGCGCTTGTGCGCCCAACAGAATTGCTTCGTGAATACGGGCAAGCGCTTCCTTCGTCTGTAGTTCGAGCACCATCGCCATGCGGACCGAACTCTTGGAGATAAGATCCAGCGCCTCCTGGGGAGACTGCAGCTCGAATTGCAGCGCATGCTCTTGCACTTCGACATCCGAGAAACCGGCAAGCGAAAGCGCGCGCTTGCACTCCATCGGATCACTGAACCGGAACATGGACGGTGCGGGCGGCAAGGGTACGTCCAAGTTTCCGTGCGCCTTCACCGCGCCCATTACGAGCGCGAAGAACTCATGCTTGTCTGGCGTGCACCACCAACTGAAAGCATATCGTCCGCCAGGCCGTAGGACGCGAAAAGCTTCGAGTAGCGCCTTATCCGGCTCCG
>DASQGB010000296.1:0-19970 GCA_035632815.1 Burkholderiales bacterium
TCTCGCAGGTATCGCGCTCGCCAGAGGAGTTCGCCAAGCGGTTACAAGAATGGTTTTCAAGAAAATGGGTAGGCACTCGTGTACCTGGCGCCTAACAGCCGGTTTGAGAGCGACGCCAAGCTTCCCCCGATTTAGTTGACACCTCGGCCTAACGGCTGGAGGTGTGTTGTGGCAAAGGCTAGTCCTCGGAAGATAGAGAGGTACGGAGATCGATTCAAGGCCACTGCGGTTAAGTTGAGCAGCTTGCCTGGTGTGCAGGTAAAGGATGTTGCGGGGGCGCTGGACATTCATCCGTTCATGCTGTCGTTGTGGAGGAAGCAGGTTCGAGAAAGGGTGATCGTGGCGAGGGCATCCAAGCTGGATGTGGAGACCACGGCAGAGCTGAGAAGGCTTCGGGAGCTGGAGCGGCGCTACAAGGTGCTCAAGGAGGAGCACGAGCTCCTAAAAAAAGCCATCCGGTTTGCTTCAGGTCGAAAGCGGAAATCTTCGAGTTCATCGAAGTAAACCGGGCAGAGCACGACCTCACGCTGATGTGCCGTGTGTATGGGGTTACGAGAGCGGGTTATTACGCCTGGCGCTCGCGCGAGCGTAGCGAGCGTGAGCGCCAGAACGAAGCGCTCGCCTCGGCGATCCGGGCGATTCACACCGACAGCCGCGGCACCTACGGCAGCCCAAGGGTGCACCAGGCGCTTCTTAAGCGAGGCCACCGTGTAGGACGTCATCGGGTCGCCCGCCTCATGCGCCGGCACAGCATCAAGGCACGGGTGGCGACCATTCGCTATACGAGCCCAAGCCTGCAGCGCTACTTCGGCGCGATCGCGAACCGGCAGCTTGATCTGGAGCTCGATCGCCCCGATCAGGTCTGGGTCGGCGATATCACGTACCTGAAGGTCGGGGCCGTTTACCGCTATCTCGCGGTGGTGATGGACAAATACAGCCGCCGCGTCGTCGGCTGGAGCTATGGGCCACGAAAAGATGTAGCGCTTACCCTCAGAGCTCTCAACAGTGCGGTTCGCAGCCGGCGGCCTGGACGAGGCCTGGTCTTTCATACCGATCGAGGCATCGAATACGCCGCAGGTGGCTTCAAGGAGCGCATTGCCGAGCTGGGTTTCACCCAGAGCATGAATCGCCCGGGGAAGATGACCGACAACGCCTTCATCGAGTCCTTCTTCCATTCCATGAAGGCCGACATCTTCCATGGGTGCCGCTTCGACCACGACGAGGCAGTGCGCGCACTGCTCGAGGACTATTTGCCCTTCTACAACCGCGCTAGACTTCACTCGTCATTGAACTACGTGCCGCCTGCGACGTTTGAACAGCAGGCTCGACGAACGGGGTGTCAATGAAATCGGGGCAAGACTCCACCCTGGGCTAACAAACCCGGAGTTCGCCGTCAGGCTTTCGACTGCGCCGGTGCCAGGAACTCGACCGCTGCGCCCTGGAGCGTCGCTTCGATGCGTGCCGGCGGCGTGGGCGCCTCCTTTCCGTGCTTGGGCCACAGCTTGTCGTCGATATGCAGGTCGAAGCCGGTCCACTCGATGCTGAGATGCTTGCCGCGGTGCGAGGGCAGCACCGCGAGGCGCTGCTTGTTGTCCTGCCACTGCGCCAGGTAATTGCGCAGCCGGTCGCGCTCGGCTTCGGTGACCAGGACGACATCGAGAAAACCGTCGCCCGGCTTGCTGTCCGGCGCGAGGAACAGGCTGGGTCCGACGTAGAGGATGTTGACCGCCTCGAGCAGCAGGTAGCGGCCGGAAATGTCCTTCCCGTCCAAGCTAGCGTTGAGCGCGATGGGATCGGCGCTCTGGACGCGTTGCTTCATGCGCTCCAGCGCATGCGCGATCGTGTCCTGCGGCTTGTCGAATTTGGGAAGCTTCTCTTTCGGGTCGCTCGCGAGCAGCGAGGCGAACAAGCCGATGCCGAGGCCTTCGACGAAATAGCGCCGGCCCCAGGGGCCTTCGGCGACGCCGACGTCGAGCTTGACGCGGCGCGCCTGCGGCCAGCCGCGCACCAGCTCCTCGAAGGGGCGGTCGACCAGGCCGAGGCTGCGCGAAATATTGTTTGCCGTCCCGCAAGGCAGCGGCGCCAGGGGGATCCCGGCGCCGACCAGGCGCTTTGCCACGCGGCTCACCGTGCCGTCGCCGCCGGCCACGACGACCAGGTCGGCGGGCGCCTCGAGCACCTTGTCCCAGTCGTCGTCCTGGGACGACTGGTAACGCACCTCGTGCCCAGCGTCGCGCAGCATCGCGACCAGCCCCTCGGCATGCTTCTCCTTGGTGCTGCCGGCGCCCGGGTTGTGGATCAGCGTGACCTGCATCTCAAGCGACCTCGTACGTTTCCTGCTGGGTAGGCATCATGCGCATCCTCATCACCAACGACGACGGCGTCTATAGCCCGGGCATAGCCGCCTTGGCGCAGGTGGCTTCCCGATTCGGTGAGGTGCGCGTCGTCGCGCCCGACGTGGAGATGTCGTCGGCGAGCCATTCGATCACCTCCTCCCGCCCCGTCACCTACAAGCGCACCCCGCTCCCCGGGTTCGACGCCTACCGCGTGAACGGCACACCGGGCGACTGCGTGATGCTGGGCACGACGCTGTGGGAAAAGGTCGACCTGGTCCTCTCAGGCATCAATATCGGCACCAATCTCGGCAACGCGGTCTGGCATTCGGGGACTCTCGCTGGGGCGAAGCAGGGCGCGCTCCTCGGGCTGCGCGGCATCGCCTTCAGCGCACCCGCCACCGACCGCGAGCAGCCGAGCTTCGAGGCGCTGAAGCCATGGGTCGCGACGGTGCTCGAGGCGCTGCTCGAGGTCCCGGACATGCCGCTGGTCAACGTGAACTTCCCCGCGAAGTCCCCGCGTGGCACGCTGTGGACGCGCCAGTCGGTGAGGCACTACGACGGCAAGGTAGTTCCGGCGAAGGACCCGATGGGCCGCACGCATTACTGGTTCACGGTAGTGCCAGTGGAGGCGACCGAGGAAGGCACCGACCGCTGGGCGATCGAGCAGGGCTACGTGTCGATGACGCCGCTGCGACTGGACCTCACCGACGAGCTGAAGCTGGAGCAGGCGCGCAAGCTGGAGAACTGGAAGAAGTTGAAGTTCGCTTGATTCCCAGGCGTCACCCTACCGGTTTGTCCCCGCTACCATTTTGAACTCGTAAAGCCGGCATTCCAGCGCCCCGTTCCAAAGCGGAGTACGCCGCGACGGCTCGAGCCGGATCAGTTTCGGCAGTCGCAAATCGGCGGTAAAGAAGAAGCAGCGCCAGCCGGCGAACTTCTTCTTCAGGGCGTCGCCGAGCTTCGGATAGAAGCGCGCCAGCTCCTCTTCGCTTCCCATGCGCTCGCCGTAAGGCGGATTGGCGACCATCACGCCGCCCGCTGCCGGCGCGTCGCGCTCGAGGATGTCGGCCTGCTCGAGCTTCACCCAGCGCTCCACACCGGCGGCGGCAAGGTGGCGCCGCGCCGCGTCGAGCACGCGCGGATCGCTGTCGCTGCCGAAGAGCGTCGGCGAATGCTCCGGCATTCTGCGCTCCTGCCGGATGCGCTCCCACGTGGCGGGGTCGAACCCAGAGAGCTTCTCGAAACCGAAGCTGCGGTTGGCGCCGGGCGCGCGGCCGCGCGCCATCGCCGCCGCCTCGACCAGCAGGGTGCCGCCACCGCACATCGGGTCGAGGAAGGGCTCGCTGGGCTGCCAGCCGGTGAGCATGACGATGCCAGCGGCGAGGTTCTCCCGCAACGGCGCTTCTCCGCCGGAGTCCTTGCGCCAGCCGCGTTTGAACAGCGGCTCGCCCGACGTATCGAGGTACAGCGTGCCGCGATTCGCCTCCAGGAAAGCGTGGACGCGCACGTCGGGATTCGCTCGTTCGACGTCGGGGCGCCGCCCGGAGGCATCCCTGAACCGGTCGCATACCGCGTCCTTGATGCGAAGTGTCGCGAACTCCAGGCTGCGCAGCGGGCTCTTCTGCGCCGTCACGTTCACGCGCAGCGTGCTCTCGACGCCAAACAGCGCCGGCCAGTTCACCGCTTTCGCCGCGGCGTAGACGTCCTCCTCGCCGCGGTACGCGAAGTCGGCGACCCTCCAGAGCACCCGGGATGCCACGCGCGACCAGAGATTGGCCGCATAGCAGACCTCCCAGCCGCCGGCGAACATTACGCCGCCGGGGACGACGGCCGTGTCCTTTCCACCCAAAGAATTTATTTCAGTGAGAAGGAGCTTCTCCAGACCGCGCGGGCAGCTCGCGAAAAAAATCTCAGAACGGCTTGAAGACAACCAGGAGCACCGTCGCGATTAGAACCACTACCGGGAATTCATTGAACCAGCGCAACCAGAGGTGGCTGCGGGTATTGCGGTCGGCGGCGAATTCCCGCAGCAGCCGGCCGCACCAGAGGTGATAAGCGACGAGCAGCGCCACCAGCGCGATCTTGGCGAGCAGCCAGCGCGGCGTTTCTCCCGCTTCGCCGCGGAACCACCCCAGCCACAGCCACAGGCCGAACACGATGGTCAGCACCGCTC
This sequence comes from Burkholderiales bacterium, assembly GCA_035632815.1. Classification (GTDB taxonomy): domain Bacteria; phylum Pseudomonadota; class Gammaproteobacteria; order Burkholderiales; family SG8-39; genus SCGC-AG-212-J23. Next base: position 4,510 of record DASQGB010000296.1, read on the forward strand.
CCGGGGTCATGATCCCCCGGTAGAGCTTGCGCTCCATGACCTTGAAACGCTCGATCGAGGCGCGGTCCTCGGCGAGCGCGTGGTAGACGAACAGACGCGGCAGGTAAAAAAGGCCCGCGAACCAGGTCACCATGAAGATGAGATGCAGCGACTTGACCCAGAGCATTAGGCGGAAAAGCGCCTGCGCGCGAAGACGATGGCCATGCCGTATCCCGCCGCAGCATAGCCGAGCAGCACGAGGAGGTGGAGCGCGGCGCCGCCGGGCCAGCTGCCGGACATCAGCGGCCGCACCAGCTCGACGCCGTGGTAGAGCGGCAGCACCTTGGCCACCGCGAGTAGCGGCGCCGGCAGCCGCTCGGCGGGGAAGAACACGCCCGAGATCATCATCATCGGCGTCATTACCAGCGTCATATAGAAGCTGAAGAAGTCCCAGCCCTTCGCCAGCACGGTCATCACGAGGCCGACCGCGGAGAACGCCAGCCCGACCAGGAACGCCACCGGCAGCGCGAGCAGGGCGAGCGGCGAGGCGGCAAGCCCCAGCACCGCCACCACGGCGAGGATGGTCGAGCCGGTCAGCCAGGCCTTGCTTGCCGCCCAGACGATCTCTCCAGCCACCACGTCGTCGATGACCAGCGGCGCGTAGAGGATGGCGTCCCAGGTTTTCTGGCCGTGCATGCGCGAGAACCCGGAGAACATCGACTCGAAGGAGGCGGTGAACATGGTGGCCGAGCACAGCGACCCGGCGGCGAAGAACGCGATGAAGGACATGCCTTCGATCGCGGGCATCAGCCCGCCCAGCCCGTAGCCCAGGCCGAGCAGCATGATCAGCGGGTCGGCGAGGTTGCTCAGCACCGCGGCGGCCATCAACTTGCGCCAGACCAGCACGTTGCGCCGCCAGACGGCGATCCAGCGCAGGCTCATCAATCCCTCAGGTCGCGCCCGGTCAGCTTGAGGAACACGTCCTCCAGGTTCGCCGGCCGGTGGAGGTACGCGAGATCCTTGTCGCCCGAAAGGCTGCTCAGGATCGGCTCGACATCCCCGGCGTAGCAGAACACCGTGTCGCCGACGCGCTCTACGCGCGGGCATAGCGTGCGGGCGCGTTCGGCCCAGATTTCGTAGCCGGAACCGTGCACCTCGACCACCTGCGGCTCGATGTGTTCGGCGATCAGCGCGCGCGGGCTGCCCTGCGCGATGATGCGGCCGCGATCCATGATCGCAAGGCGGTGGCACAGCCGCTCTGCCTCCTCCATGAAGTGCGTGGTGAGCACCAGCGTCTTGCCCTCGCCGGTGAGCCGGCGCATGCGCTCCCAGATCAGATGCCGCGCCTGCGGATCGAGGCCGGTGGTGGGCTCGTCCATGAAGACGAGCTGGGGATCGTTCACCAGTGCACGTGCGAGCGTGAGGCGGCGCTTCATCCCTCCCGAAAGCGTCTGGAGGCCGGCGTCGCCGCGGCCGGCGAGTCCGGCGAACTCGAGCAGCCCGGGAATGCGCGCCTGGATGCTTTTCGTGGGAATGCCGAAGTAGCGGCCGTATACCACGAGGTTCTCGGTGACCGTGAAGTCCGGATCGAGGTTATCGAACTGCGGCACCACGCCTACCCGCGCGCGCGCCTCGCGCGCCCGCGCCGGCACCGGCTCGCCCAGCAGCTCGATGCTGCCGCCGTCGGGACGCGTCAGGCCCAGGCACAGCCGCAGCGTCGTGGTCTTGCCCGCGCCGTTGGGTCCGAGCAGGCCGAAGCACTCGCCGTTCTGCACCTCGAGGTCGATCCCGCTCACCACCTCCAGCTCGCCGTAGGACTTGCGCAAGGACCGCGCCGAGAGCGCGCTCATTTCCAGTTGCTCTGCACGATGCTGCGCAAGATGTGGAGTTTCCTATGGAAAAAATGATCGGCGCCGGGCACCAGAACGACCGCCAGATCCTGCGGCCGCGCCCAATCGAGCACGGCGGCAAGCGGCACGGTTTCATCCTTCTCGCCGTGAATCACCAGCGTGTCGCCCGGCACCGGCGGGACGTCGAAATTGCTTACTGCTACACCAACGAGAACCATGCGCTCGGGGCGCACCCGAGTCGCGAGCTTCGCCTGCATGGCGGCGCCGAATGAGAATCCCGCAAGGACGGGCCTTTCAGCCTTGGTATGTGAAAGCACGGCGGCAAGATCGTCCACCTCGCCGTTGCCATTGTCGAAGCTGCCTTCGCTTTCGCCCACGCCGCGAAAGTTGGGCCGCCAGGCCTCGTAGCCCAGCTCGACGAAGGCGCGCGCGAGCGTCTGCACCACCTTGTTGTCGAGCGTGCCGCCGAAGCTCGGGTGCGGATGGGCGATCAGCGCGATCCCCCGCGCGGGAGGATCGGGCTGGTCCAGGGCACATTCGATGCGGCCGGCCGGGCCGGGAATGAGCTCGCGCCGGGTGCTGGCGCGCATTACATGCGCAGCCGCTCGACGATGCGTCCGTTCTTCACGTGCTCCTCGATGATCTCGTCGATGTCGGAGCGGTCGACGTAGGTGTACCAGACCGCGTCGGGATAGACCACCACGCAGGGACCCTCCTCGCAGCGGTCGAGGCAGCCCGCCTGATTGACCCGCACTTGGCCGGGGCCAGAGAGCCCCAGCTCCTTGACGCGCCCCTTGGCGTAATCGCGCATCGCCGAGGCGCCTTTGTCATTGCAGCAGACGCGCCCGCCGTCGCGTTGGTTGCAGCAGAAAAAAAGATGCCTCGAGTAATAGGACACGGGGTCAATTTTAACCGAGCGGCTCGCGCCGCCGTGCCGCGAGAAATATCAGATAGGCGAGAGCGGCGAACGCCCACAACGCGCTCACCAGCCGGGTCAGCCCGTTGAAGTTGAGGAAGTGCCCCTGCTGCCAGACCTTGAGCGAGGCCGCAAGATAGGGATTCGGCGGCGCCAGGTTGACGAGTACCGTCCCCGCCATCAGCAGCACCGCCGCGAGCGCGAGGCGCGCGGTGCGCGGCAGCGCTACCGCGCCGAGCGCCACGGCGACGCCGCCGATCAAGCCGAGCTGCGCGCCGGGAGTCAGCCACGCGAACACATCCTCGGCGCGCATCAGGATCGCGAAGGCGCTGGTCTTCACGGCCAGCGCCGCGGCGACCAGCGCGACGAAGAACGCGCGCACCGGCTGTCCCGGGTTGGCGAGTACCGACAGGAGCATGCCCACGCCGATCAGGTTCGCGGCGGCGGTGACGGCCTCGATGGCGACGAAAAACTCGGGCGCGCGCGCCCGGCCCTGCGCCGCGACGACGAGATCGCGCAGATCACCCGCCGCGAACAGCAGCGCCGCGGGATTGAGCTGGGTGAACAGCCACAGCCCCAGCAGCACGAGGCCGAAGTCGATTTCCGCGCCCGACAGGAAAGCGGCGCTGCGCAAACGCTGGACCGGGCCCCCGTCGAGCGGCCGCGGCACGAGCGCGAGCGCCGCAACGGCGCCGGCCGCAGCCCCCGCGACGTTGGATGCCACGTCGATATTGCTGGCGAAGCGCATCGGCAGATAGCTTTGCATCGCCTCGAGCACGAGAGACAGCCCTGCAGCGGAAGCGACTGAGAGCGCGAAGGCGGCTGCGCCGCGCAGACGCTCAGGCAGGGCGGCGACGCACAGGAACCCGTACGGAATGTAGCCGAGCACGTTCACCGCGACGTCGAAGCGCGTCAGATGACGCGGCCAGGGCGCGCTCAGGTAGGCAAACGCAGACAGCCCGTGATCGCGCCAGCCCTCGAGCGGGTACAGCGAGGCGTAGGCCACCAGCATGACGTAGACCCCGAACAGGATCCGCGCCAGCGGCGAAGCGCGCATTTACCGGTGCTGGGGTTGCAGCCCGCGCTGCGGCACCAGCGAGCCCAGGACCATGCCGACGATCGAGAATGCGAGGCCGACCAGTTGCGGTGGAACCGTCGCGTCGGCCGCCACCATCTCGGCGATGGTCCACGAGAGCAGCCCGAACGCCACCGACAGCAGCGCCCCGGTGGAGGTGGCGCGCTTCCAGTAGATGCCGGCCACCAGCGGCGCGACGCAGGACACCAGCGTCACCTTGTAGGCGTTCTGCACCATCTCGTACATGGTGCTCTTCGAGTTGACGGCGAAGAGCAGGGCCGCGAAGGTGAAGACAACGAGCACCACGCGCAGCAGCAGCAGGAACTGTTTGTCGCCCAGGCGTGGCGCGAAGGGCCGGATCACGTTCTCGGTGAACAGCGCGGTCGGCGCGATCAGCGCGCCGCTGGCGGTGGACAGGATCGCCGAGAGCAGCGCGCCGAAGAACAGCACCTGCGCCCACAACGGCGTGCGCTCGAGGATCAGATTGGGCAGGATGCGCTGGATCTCGCGCGCATCCTCGTTGGCGAACAGCTTCGCGTACTGGGGCTCGATAACCAGCGCGGCATAGGCGATGAAGATCGGCACGAAGGCGAACACGAAATACACTCCACCACCGATCAAGGTGCCGCGCACCGCGGTCTTTTCGTCCTTGGCGGAGGTCACGCGCTGGAACACGTCCTGCTGCGGAATCGAGCCGATCGCAAGCGTCATCCAGGCGGCGGCGAAGGCAAGCCACTCCTTGGTCCCGCCCTTGGGCCAGAAGTCGAACTTGTCGGCCTCCCTGGCGGCCGCGATCACCTTGCTGGCTCCCCCGGCCATGTCACCGACCAGCCATGCCACCGCGGTCAGCCCGACCAGGATCACCACCGACTGAAACAGATCGGTCATCGCCACCGACCACATGCCGCCCCAGATGGTGTAGCCGAGGACGATGGCGGCGCCGAGGTAGATGCCGGTCTCCAGAGAGATGGCACCGCCCGAGAGCACCGAGAACACCAGCCCCAGGGCGGTCATCTGCGCCGAGGTCCAGCCCAGGTACGACGCCGTGATGGCGACGCTGGCGGCAACTTCGACCGGCTTGCCGAAGCGCTTGCGATAGAAGTCGCCGATCGTGAGCAGATCCATGCGGTAGAACGCGCGCGCGAAGAACAGCGCGACGAACAGCAGGCAGAACGAGGCGCCGAAGGGGTCGGCGATGATGCCGCCCAGGCCATCGCGCGTGAATGTGGCCGACACCGACAGCACGGTCTCGGCGCCGAACCAAGTGGCGAACACGGTCGCCGCGCTCATGTACAGCGGCAGGCTGCGGCCGGCGACGACGTAGTCCCTGGTGTTGTGGACTCGCTTCGCCGCCCATAGCCCGATGGCGATGGTCAGCATGAGATACAGGACGACCGAAGCGATCAGCATGCGAAGCGCATCATAATCAGAATATCGAGATCGCCACAAGAATCAGTCCGACGGCCAGCAGGGCCAGCAGAGTGGCAAGGAGATCGTTGCGGCGCGCGTTCTCGTCGGCCAGCCGCTCCAGCGACTCGTGCAGCGTGCCCAGCCGGTCGACGGCGAGGGCGCGATGCGCGAGCCGAGGCAGTTGCGGCAGGGTCGCCGCCCAGAACGGCGCCTCGTTGCGGATGGCGCGCAGGAACCCCCGCCAACCGATCTGCTCCGCCATCCAGCGCTCGAGATACGGCTTGGCGGTGCGCCACAGGTCGAGGTCCGGGTCGAGCTGCCTGCCCAGCCCTTCGATGTTGAGCAGAGTCTTCTGCAGCAGCACCAGCTGCGGCTGGACCTCGACGTTGAAGCGGCGCGAGGCCTGGAACAGACGCAGCAGCAACTTGCCGAAATAGATCTCTTTGAGGGGACGCGCGAAGATCGGCTCGCACACGGCGCGGATCGCCGCCTCGAAGGCGTCGACACGGGTGCCCGGCGGCACCCAGCCCGCGTCCAGATGCGCCTGCGCCACACGACGGTAATCGCGGTTGAAGAAGGCGAGGAAATTCTGCGCCAGGTAGTTCTTGTCGAGCTCGGTCAAGTTCCCCATGATGCCGAAATCGAGCGCCACGTAGCGCCCGTCGTCGGCGACCAGAATATTGCCGGGGTGCATGTCGGCGTGGAAGAAGCCGTCGCGGAATACCTGGGTGAAGAAGATCTCGACGCCGGCGCGAGCGAGCGCCGGGATGTCGATTCCCTTGGCGCGCAGGATCTCGACCTGGGACACCGGCGTGCCGTGCATGCGCTCCATCACCATCACGCGTTCGGCGCACAGGTCCCAGTACACCCCGGGCACCAGCAGCAGTGGCGAGCCTTCGAAATTGCGGCGCAGCTGGCTCGCGTTGGCCGCCTCGCGCATCAGGTCGAGCTCCTCTTCGAGGTGGCGCGCGAACTCGGCAACCACCTCGCGCGGCTTGAGGCGCCGGCCGTCGGTCCACAACCGCTCCACCATCCCGGCCCCGGTGTCGAGCAGCGCCAGGTCTCTGGCGATCGCCTTCTCGACGCCCGGGCGCAGCACCTTGACCGCCACCTCGCGACCATCGTGCAGCGTGGCGATGTGCACCTGGGCGATGGACGCGCTCGCCACCGGTTCGTTTTCGAAGGTCCGAAACAGCTCACCCAGCGGTTTGCCCAAAGACCGCTCTATTTCTTTGACGGCGAGCTCGGGGGGGAACGGCGGCACCCGGTCCTGCAGCTTCGCCAGCTCGTCCGCGATATCGAGGGGCAGCATGTCGCGCCGCGTCGACAGCACCTGACCGAACTTGACGAAGATCGGGCCGAGCGTCTCGAGCGCCTCGCGCAGGCGTCGCGCCCGCGGGTCGCCGGCGCGGCGTGCCGCCATCCCGATGAAAACATTCCTCGAAAGACTCGGGACAAACTCGTGCAGCCCGAAGCGCAGGCCAATGGCCAGGATGCGGGCGAGGCGGACTAGCCTACCCAAGGCGGTCGATCCGCTTGGCTAGCCGCTCGAGCGAGTCGCGCAGGCGCGCCACGTCGGCGCCGAGCGCGCTTAGTTCGCGGCGCCGCACCAGCACGCGCTTTTCCTCGGTGGCGTAATCGGCAAAGCTCTGCGCGAGCCGCTGCGCGGCGTCGGCCTGCCAGGCGGCAAAGTCGCGCCCCGCCTGCGCCAGCCGGTGCGCCGCGGCGTCGCCCACGAGCCGCGACAGATCCTCTTCGACGTCCCAGCGCAAATGGCGCACGAGCAGCATGACCTCGCTTGCAAGCCTGGCGTTGCCGGAAACGTCGACCGAGCGCAGCAGGTGCTCCTCGCCGCGCATGACGGCAAGAAGGATGTCGGGCTTGAGCGTGACAATCAGGCCGGGCTCGCCCCCGCCCGCCTCGAGCGTCCCCCCCGGCAGGATGGTAAATCGTAAAGCCGGAAGCGGCGGCCCGCGCAGCTCGACGGCCTCGCCGGCGAACGGCGCCAGCTTCTGCCGCGCCCAGTCTTCGCGCTCGAGCAGCCGGTTCAGCGCTGCGGCAAAGGGAGACTCGAGAATCATCGGCGGAAAATGAAAAGGCCACCCGCAGGTGGCCTTTCGGTCTCAGCGCGGCGCCACTCAGCGCATCTGCTGGATGCCGGCGAGCAGCCACCCGCTCGAGCCATCGGCCGGCTTGACGAGGTTCCACACCTCCTCGAAGGCCGCAGGCTCCGCCGCCGCGGCCTCGCGCACCATGCCCGAAAAGCGCACGCTTGCGCAATGCCGGTCCTGCTCGGTGGTCAGCTCGAGGAGGTCGGCGTCGAGGTTCATGACGTCGGTCTGCTGGCCCTGTGCGTTGCGCGCGAGCACGTCCTTCTTCAGCTCCTCGAACAACTCGTTGGTAGTGAACTCGCGGATCTCGTCGAGCTCGCCGGCGTCGTTCGCCATCTGCAGCTTGACGAAGTTGAGCTTCGCCCCTTTGAGGAAGCCGGCCGCGTCGAAACCCGCCGGCAAGCTGCCGCGCGCGGGCGCTACGCCGGTCGCCGGCGAAGGCGGCGGTACCACCACGGCCTGGTGGCCCATGCCGGCGAACTGCACCGGCCGCGGCGCCTCCTGTGTTCTGCGCCGCGCAAGGGCACGCACCACCAGCACCGCGGCGATGGCGAGGAGCGCCAATAGCAGGACCCCACCCATGCCGTTGCCAGCGAAAAGGTAGCCGAGCAGGCCGCCGAGCGCGAGTCCGCCGAGTATCCCGCCCCAGCGGCTGCCTTGCGGCGCAGCCTGCTGCGGCCCCTGCTTGGCTGGGCTTGCCTGCTGCTGCGCCGGCTTGGCCGGCGGCGCGGTGACGCTGCGCTGCATGCCGATCGCGCGGCCGCCGCCTAGACGCCGGGCGTCAACCTCGGTTGCGACGAGGGCTCCGCCCAGAATCAAGATGAAAACTGAAAGTAGCCACTTGCTCATGTGTACATCCCTCCTGGGACCCTTGATGCTATCAAATCCGGGTGCCGCGATGTACTGCAACGACGCCTGCTGCGAGATTGAAGACCTCCACGCCCGAAAAGCCGGCCGCCTCCATCATGGCCTTGAGCGTGGCCTGGTCCGGATGCATGCGGATCGATTCGGCAAGGTAGCGGTAAGCGGCCCGATCACCCGCCACGCGCTCCCCCAGCCATGGCAACACCTTGAATGAATACAGATCGTAAGCCGGCCGAAGCGGACCCCAGACCTTGGAAAACTCGAGCACCACCAGCCTGCCGCCGGGCTTGAGCACGCGCGCCATTTCGGCGAGCGCCGCGTCCTTGCGCGTCATGTTGCGCAGCCCAAAGCCGATGCTCACGCAATCGAAATAGGCCGCCGGAAACGGCAGGCGCTCACCATCGCACTGCACCGCTGGCGCCAGGGCGCCGGCGTCGAGCAGGCGGTCGCGCCCGCGCTCCAGCATGCTGCGGTTGACGTCGCTCAGCCAAACCTCGCCACCCGGCGACACCCTGCGCTGAAAAGCGCGCGCCAGATCGCCGCTGCCCGCGGCGACGTCGAGCACTTTCTCGCCCGGGCGCACGCGGGCAAGCGCCACCGCGAACGCTTTCCAGGCGCGGTGCAGCCCGAGCGACATCAGGTCGTTCATGAGGTCGTAGCGCTGGGCGACGCGGTCGAAGACCTGCGCGACCTTGTCGCTCTTTTCGTTTTCGGCGATTTCCTGGAAGCCGAAGTGCGTACGCTTAGGCATCGCGGCTTGCGCCGGCTTGCACCAGCCTGGCGAGGTAGTCCGCCCAGAGCTTATCCAGTACCCTGGACTTCTGGTGCAGGGTAATCACCGTCGGGTGGCGCTCCGGCGTCACGGCGCCGCCTCGTAGGAGACGCGCTCGAAATCGGTGCCGCGGTCGAGCACCTCGGCCAGGCGCACGCGCGCCGCCACGTCGGTGAACACTTCGATCACGCGCTTGGGCTTGAACCACCCCGAGGGCAGCACCAGCGAAGGCGGCGAATTGAGCGCAGGCACGGCACCGAGCGACAGCGCGGGAACGAACTTCACGTTGTGCGCATTGAGACCCGTCGGCCGCGCGGCGATGGCCGCCGGCAGGCCGGGCAGCAGCTTCACGCCGGCGAACAGGTCGCCGTTCTCCGCCCCCATCAGCCAGCGCACCTGGCCGAGAATGAAGCTCTTCGCATCCGCCGGACGCACTGCCATCAGCTGGCCATGCGCCAGCCGCTTGCCGGGGCTCGCGGCCGGCCGCAGCAGGCGCAGCCCCTGCGCGCTTTCTTCCTCGACCTGCCAGTCTTCGATGGCGAAGCCTTGAGCGTTGCCGTTCTCGTCGCGTTCGCGCGTGCTTACGCGACCGAAGGTCGCGATCTCCTCGCGCTGTTTCTGGGTGAGCTCGGTCTGCTGCTGCATCGGCTGCCGGAATCCGCTGCCCGAAATGCAGTGATGGATGGCGTTCATGTCGGTGCTCGCCTGCGCGGTGGCGTCGGAAGGCTTGCGCTCCTGGGTACGCGCCGATTTCGCCTGGCACCACTGCCGGTACAAAAAAACGAGCAGCTGCTCGCACGAAGGCTGCACGCAATCCTCGCCGAGCGCGAGCTTCGCCGGCGACTCGCCCTTGCGCAGCAGGCCGACGCGGTTGCGCAGGCTCTTGGCCAGCTTGCGCGCATCGAGATAGAGCGGCTTGGCGGGCTGGGGATCGCCTTCGGCCAACCGCTCCGGGCAGCGCTCGGATGCGAGATCGGCGACCAGCGGCGGCACACCCTCGCCCTCCTCGACCGGCGCGTCGGCGATTTCCAGTTTCCCCGCCCAGCGCTCCAGCAGGTAGGCCACGAAGGTGAGCTGCCGCGGCGCCAGCTCGTTCGGGCTGCACATTCCCATCAGCACGGCGCGGGCGTAGGCGATGCGCGGCGAGGTGTCCTGGACGTCACGATTGAGGAAGTCCTTCACCGGCTCCTCGGCCAGGTCGAGCTGCGTCGCGTGTGCGTACCCTTCGTTCAGCGCAGCCCAATCGCGCGCCGGAACCTGGCGGTAGGCGCGGTAGTGGTGGAACATCTTCAGGCCGCAGTAGGCGAGCAGGCGCTGGCAGATAGCCGCGCCCTGCGCACGCATCGCCGTGTCGCCGCCCAGCGCCGCCTCGAGGCAGCGCAGGTAGCCCAGGCGCATCTGTTCCCACAGCGCGGTGGTCTCTTCGAAGGTCTCGTTTTCCGCCTCGATCATCGGCAGGGCGCGGTTGGTGAAGCGCTTCGCCTGCTCGAGTTGCACGAAGCTGACCGCCTCGCGCAGCGCTTCGAGAACGGCCAGGCGGTTGCCCGCGCCGGTGGGAAAACGGTTGAACTCCTCGAGCTGAAGCAGCAGGTCCTGCTGCGCCGCCGCCACGTTGGCGAGCGGTACGTCCGCGAGCCAGGCCTTGCACGAGGCGGCGTCGGTGAACTCGGGAGCGGCCTGCGCAGAAAGCTCCGGTAATTTCATCGGGGCCGAATATACCGCGTCATTCGTCGGCGCCGAAAACGTCGCGATAGCTCACGTAGAAGCTGGCGAAAAGCGTCGGCAGCATCACCAGGAGCAGCGGGAAGACGAACGCCATCGCGGGCAGGCCGCCGCTGACGTGTGCGGCGAGCGACAGCACCAGGAACAACAGGCCGAACAGCGCGACAGCTACGACTGCGCCGTAGGCGGTGAACGCGCGCCAGTTCATGACGCAGGCGAAAAAGCTGAAGAACAGCGCCTTCGCCGCGCCGGTGGAATGCCAGGCGGCAAGCGGCGGCGAGAACCAGAACATCATCATCACCGGCAGGTAAAGCAGCACCAGCACTGCCAGCGGCTGGGCCAGGTCGCCGACCTGCGAGTCCTCGGACGGGCGCTGGCCCGCCAGAATCGAACGCAGCACGCCCTGCTCGTCGGCGAGCGTGGTGGCGGCAAACACCAGCAGGCCGCAGACAAGGTAGACCAGGCCGAGCGCGATCTGGGCACGCAGGTCATGGCGAAAGCCGTCGAAGAGCATCCCGATCTCGGGGCGCGCGCCGCGGGACACCGCGCGCCCGGTCGCCATGAAGCCCACCGAGAACGGCGGCGTCAACATCAGGGCCGCGACCACGCCGACGAAGGGCAGCAGCGCCAAGATGTTCGTGATCAGCATGTACGTGAACACCAGCGCGATCCAGCCCAGCGGCGCCGCGCGGAACAGGCGCCAGCCTTCGCCGAGCCAGCGGGCGCCGCGCGCGGCCGCAACGATGCGGGCCTGCATCTCAATCCGCCCAGGGCAGGCTCATGTCGGCTGCGGCTCTGAGCTCGAGGATCTGGCGGAAGTGCTCCGGGTCGTGGGCATGGACCAGCATGCCGGGGCGCGGAAGATGGAAGTCGTGCAGTCGCGAAAGCCAGAAGCGCAGCGCCGCCGCCCGCAGCATCACCGGCCACGCCTCGCGCTCCAGCCGGCTCAGCGGGCGCAGCGCCTGATAGGCCGAGAGGAGCCGCCGGGTGCGCGGCTCGGACAGCCGCCGGTCGCTCCCCGGCTCGACCAGGCACCAGTCGTTGACGCAGACCGCGATGTCGAACAGCAGGCAGTCGACGCCGGCGAAATAGAAGTCGACCACACCCGAGATGCGGCCGTCCTCGAACAGCGCGTTGTCGCGGAACAGATCCGCGTGCACCGGCCCGCGCGGCAGGTCGGGGAAACGATGCAGGGACTGCAACGCCATCTCCTTTTCAAGAAGAGACTTCTGGCGCTTGTCGAGAAACGGGCCGACCTCGGGCGCCGCCAGGCGCCACCACCTGGGACCGCGCGGATTCTCGAGATAGGCCGCGTACGAGCGCGCGGCAAGATGCATGCGCGCGAGCAGCGCGCCGAGCTCGGCGCATTCCGCCTCGCCCGGAAGTTCGAGGGAGCGGCCCGGCAGGCGCGTCACCAGCGCGGCGGGCTTGCCGTTCAGGCGCTGCAGGTATTTGTCCGACAGGTCGGCGATGGGCGCCGGACAGGGAATGCCGTGGCGGGCAAGATGTGCCATCAGGTCAAGATAGAACGGCAGCTCCCCGGCCGGCAGCCGCTCGAACAGCGTCAGGACGTAGCGGCCCTGCGCGGTGGTGACAAAGTAGTTGCTGTTCTCGATGCCCGCCTGGATCGGCTCGAAGGCGACGAGCCTGCCGACCGAGTAATTGTCCAGCCAGGCTGCGAGCTGCGCTTCGGATACAGGGGTGTAGACCGACACACTAGTCGAAGGTGTGAATCGGCCACATCGGCACGCGCAGGCCGTCGTCGAGCGAATCGCGGCGCAGCCAGCTGCCGGTGCCCGACGGGTCGACGAGGTAGTACGGCTTGCCGTTGGGCGGCGTGACCTTGAGCATCACCACGCGGCCGCCGATCCGCGTCTCCTCGACCTTGTCGCCTTCCTGCACCGGAATGCGCACCGCAGGCTCGTCCGGACCGGCGATCGGCGGCGGTGGCAGCGGCTCCGGCAGGGGCTCGAGCTGGGGCGGACGGCTCTGGGCCAGCGCGCCTGAAACGAGCAAGCACAGCACGACGAATCCCAGGCGGCGCATGGCCGCGATTTTACTAGAGGTTCAACATCACCTCGCGCTCTGCGGGCGAGGGCTCGAAGCCGCGCTTGTCGTAGAAAGCGAAGATCGCGTCGACCACCTGCTGCGGCTCGTTGCACACCTGCACCAGCCTGAGGTCGTTCGCGTCGATCATGCCTTCCTCGACCAGGCGGCTGCGCATCCAGTCGAGCAGCCCGCGCCAGAACGGCTCGTGCACCAGGATGATCGGCATCTGGCGCGTCTTGCCGGTCTGCACCAGCGTGAGCGCCTCGAACAGCTCGTCGAGCGTGCCGTAGCCCCCCGGCAGGACGACGTACGCCGAGGCGAACTTCGCGAACATCACCTTGCGCGCGAAGAAGTGCTTGAAGCGCAGGCTGATGTGCTGGTAGCGGCTTGACGGCTGCTCGCGCGGCAGGTCGATGTTGAGCCCGACCGCCAGGCCGTTGCCGAGGAACGCGCCCTTGTTGGTCGCCTCCATCAGCCCGGGCCCGCCGCCAGAGAACACGGCGAAGCCCGCGTCCGACAGCAGCCGCGCCGTCTCCTCGGCGAGCTGGTAGTAGCTCGTGCCGGCCGCGACGCGCGCGCTGCCGAACACCGATACCGCGGGCTTGACTCCTGACAGGCGCTCAGTGGCCTCGAAGAACTCTGCCATAATGCCGAACAGCTTCCACGCCTCGCGCGGCGACATGTCGTGGCCGGCGCCGGCCATCTTCGGTAGTTTCTCGTGTGTCATCGATGTCGGAAAAAGATCCTGAAAAAACGTTGTTGTTGGTCGACGGCTCGTCGTACCTGTACCGCGCGTTCCACGCGCTGCCGGAGCTGAAAAGCCCAAAGACCGGCGAGCCGACCGGCGCCATCTACGGCGTGCTCAACATGCTACGGAAGCTCGCCGCCGACTACAAGGCGCAGGCGCGCGCCTGCGTGTTCGACGCCAAGGGCAAGACCTTCCGCGACGACGTCTACCCCGAGTACAAGGCGACGCGCACGGCGATGCCCGACGACCTTTCGCGCCAGGTCGAGCCGCTCCACGAGGCGGTGAAGGCGCTCGGCTGGCCGCTGCTGTGCGTCGACGGCGTCGAGGCCGACGACGTCATCGGCACGCTCGCGGAAGAGGCGAAGCGCCGCGGCTGGCGCACGGTGATCTCGACCGGCGACAAGGACCTGACGCAGCTCGTCGACGAGCGCACCCTCTGGGTCAACACCATGTCGAACGAGAAGCTCGACATCGCCGGCGTCACGGAGAAGTTCGGCGTGCCGCCCGACAGGATCGTCGACTACCTCACGCTCGTCGGCGATGCGATCGACAACATTCCGGGCGTCGATGGCGTCGGTCCCGGTTATGCGTCCAAGTGGATCAAGCAGTACGGCTCGCTCGACAACCTGCTCTTACATGCCAATGAAATCACCGGCACGCGCGGTGAAAACCTGCGCAAGATCGTCGACTGGCTGCCCAAGGCGCGCGAGCTGCTGACGGTCAAGCGCGACGTGCCGTTGCCGTTTCCGTTTGAAAAACTCACGGATTACGAGACGAACCCGGAGATTCAGCGCGCGCAATACGAGCGCTTCGGCTTCAAGGGCCTTCTCAAGGAGGTCGAGAACGCACCGGCCGCCGAACCCGCTGCGCCTGTGCCATCGGCGCAAAAGAGACGCACGCGCACCATCCTCACCGAGGAGGAGGTGCGCGAACTCGCCCTCAAGCTGGAAGCCGCCGATCTCGCCGGCTTCGCCGCGCTCGGCACGGACGAGGATCCGATGAGCGCTTCGCTCGTCGGGCTTGCCTTCGCCTTTGCCGACGAGGCGGTCTACCTGCCGCTCGCGCACGACTACCCCGGTGCTCCGCAACAGGTCGATCGTGAAAAAGCGCTTTCGCTGTTGCGTCCCTGGCTCGAGCGAGCCGATTGCCGCAAGGCGGGCGAGAACGTGAAGCGCGACCGCCACCTGCTCGCGAACCACCGCATCACGCTCGCCGGCTGTGTGCACGACACGCTGCTCGAGTCCTACGTGCTGGAGGTGCACGAGCGCCACGAGCTCGGCATGCTCGCTCAGCGCCACTGTGGCTGGACGACGATCGCCTACGACGAGATCGCCGGCAAGGGCGCATCGCGCATCCCGTTCTCGTCGGTCGGCGTCGAGCGGGCGAGCGACTATGCGGCGGAGAAGGCCGACTGCGTGCTCGCGCTGCACGAGAAGCTCTACGGCCGCATCGAGCAGGACGAGAAGCTCAAGCGCATCTACGACGAGATCGAGATGCCGGTGCTGCCGGCGCTTTTCCGCATGGAGAGGAACGGCGTGCTGCTCGACCGCGCCAAGCTCGAGGCGCAGAGCCACCAGCTCGGCAAGGAAATCATGACGCTCGAGCAGAAGGCGTACGAGGCCGCGGGCCAGCCTTTCAACCTCGGTTCGCCAAAGCAGATCCAGGAGATCCTGTTCGAGCGCCAGAAGCTGCCGGTAAAGAAGAAGACGCCGTCGGGGCAGCCCTCGACCGACGAGGACTCGCTCGCGGAGCTGGCGCTCGATCATCCGCTGCCTCGTCTGATCCTCGAGCACCGCGCGCTCTCCAAGCTGAAGTCCACCTATACCGACAAGCTGCCGAAGAGCGTGCACCCGAAGACGGGGCGCGTGCACACCACCTATTCGCAGACGACCGCGGTGACGGGACGCCTTTCGTCCAACGATCCGAACCTGCAGAACATCCCCATCCGCACTGCGGCCGGACGGC
>DASQGB010000297.1:0-1647 GCA_035632815.1 Burkholderiales bacterium
GTGACGAAGCGCAGGTCGGCAAACCAGACGCAGGCCGAGCCCTCGGTCATGCCGTCAAACGCCGGCAGGTCGGCGAACCAGCGATAGAACGCGAGCCCGTCGGAATTCCATGCTTCCTTTATCAGATCCCTGTTGGTTTCCCCGTAGCGCGAGCGCGTCACCCAGATCGCCTGCTCGACGGGTAGGTAAGGTGAGTCGAGCCGGGCGATGAAGCCGTCGCCTGGCGCATAGCGCCGCGGCTCCTTCCGGATGAGGTTCACATGCGCGAAGCGGTGCGCCTCGTCGTCGCTCACGAAGACAGTCCAGTTGAACGGCGACACCGGCCGCGGGTGGGTGGTGATGCGGGCATTGCTTATTCCTCTTTTCTTTGCGTAGTCCCGGCCAAGCTCCAGGGCCTCTTGCTTCTGCGCGTACTGAAAGCCCACATAGCCTGCAAGCGCGACGCTCGCCGCGACCGCCGGCCACCGCGAGCGGTAGAGCACTGCCGAGAGGATCAGCCCGGCGAGGATGATGCCGCTGAACCACAGGTCGATGATGAACGTGGTGCCGATGCCGGCGCGCCAGTCGGAGAACGGCGCGAGCACGATGGTGCCGAAGCTCGTGATGACATCGCCGGCCACGTGCAGGCCGAGGCTCATCGCCGTCACGCCGTAAAGCGCGCGCCAGCCCCCCGGCTCGCGCAGCAGCTTTGCCAGGATCCACGAAAAAAGCAGCGCCCACAGCGGCAGCAGGAGCAGCGAATGCGTGACGCCGCGATGGTTGAGCAGGTACTCGACCGGCCCCGCGTAGCTGATGACGAAGTCGAGGTCGGGCGCGGCGGCGGCGAAAAACCCGGCCGCCACCCGCCGCGGGGTCGAACCCCGCGGCGCGTCCTTGGGAGCAGTTGCTCGTGCCAGTAACGCGCCCGAGAGCGCGTGGGTCAGCGTGTCTACGCAGCCCTCTTCTTACGTTGAGCGTCTTTCACATGCATCTGCGCATAGGCGCCGTGCGCCGCGGCCTCGGCGTCGCCGACGTGCACCGGCAGGCCCATGTCCGAGAGCACTGAGCCGAGCGCCGAGAGGCACAGCATGACGTTGTCGGGCCGGCAGCTGTAGCCCATCAGGCCGAAGCGCCAGATCTTGCCCTTAAGAGGGCCCAGGCCGGCGCCGATCTCCAGCCCAAACTCGCTTAGCAGCGTGCTGCGTACCTTGGCTTCGTCCACGCCCTCGGGGCACAGCACGGCGTTCATCTGCGGCAGCTGATATTCCTCCTTGACGAGGAACTTCATCCCCATCGCCTCCAGGCCGGCCTTCAATGCCACGTGATGGCGGGTATGGCGCGCCCAGGCGTTCTCCAGCCCTTCCTCGCGGATCAGCAGCAGCGCCTCGTGCAGCGCGAATAGCGAATTCGTCGGCGCGGTATGGTGGTAGGTGCGCGTGCCCGCGTTCCAGTAACCCAGCAGCAGGTTCATGTCCATGAACCAGCTGTGGATCTTGTCCTTCCTCTTCCTTACCTGCTCGACCACGTGCTCGGAGAACGACACCGGCGAGAGCCCCGGCGTGCACGACAGGCACTTCTGGCTCGCCGAGTAGATGGCGTCGATCTCCCACTCGTCGACCTTGACCGGAGTGCCGGCGAGCGAGGTGACCGCGTCGACGATCACCAGCG
>DASQGB010000298.1:0-4682 GCA_035632815.1 Burkholderiales bacterium
TATGCATCGCGAGGTCCTTGCCCGTATCGTCCGGACCCTCGAAGTCGACCAGGACGCCGATCTTCGTCCCGTGCAGATACTGGGCGAGACGGCCCCGCGCCTGGATGCGTCGCAGGCGGCGGATCGACATGTTTTCCTTGATTTTCTGGATCAAGGCCTGCAGCTTTTCCTCGACGCCTTCCAGCCGCCCCAGAGCGGCCGCGTCCGCCGGGTTGCGGACTGCCGTGAGCTCGGCAAGCCACTTCGCGAAGGCGACAAAATCCTCATTCTTGGCGACGAAATCAGTCTCGCAGTTGAGCTCGACTAGCGCTCCCAGCTTCGCATCTGGGGAAACATAAGCGCCGATAACTCCCTCGGCGGTAACTCGCCCCGCGACCTTGGATCTGGCGCCGCCCTTTATGCGCAGCAGCTCCTCCGCCTTCCTCAGGTCGCCGCCCGCTTCGGTCAACGCCTTCTTGCACTCCATCATTCCGAGCCCGGTCAGCTCCCGCAGCTCCTTCACCAGGCCCGCGCTGATGTCAGCCATTGCTCTTGCTCCTGTCAAAAAAAGGGGGCTGTGGAGCCCCCTTTTGCATTTTCCGGGCGAGGCCGGCCTGTACCTTCCTACCTGCCTACCTTTCTACCTGCCGGCCTCATCCTCTTCCACCTCGACGAATTCGTCGCGCGATGCGGCGACCACTTCCTCCAGCGACTGGCTGCGGCCTTCCAGCACGGCGTCGGCGATGCCGCGCGCGTACAGCCGGATGGCCCGGCTCGAGTCGTCGTTGCCCGGGATCACGTAATCGATGCCCTCGGGCGTATGGTTGGTGTCGACCACGCCGATCACCGGCACGCCGAGCTTGTTGGCTTCCGCGACGGCGCCCTTCTGGTAGCCGACGTCGATGACGAACAGCGCGTCGGGCAGGGCTGCGAGCTCCTTGATGCCGCCGAGGGAGCGCTGCAGCTTCGCGAGCTCGCGCTGCAGGCCGAGCGCCTCCTTCTTCGAGATGCGCTCGAGGCTGCCGTCCTGCGACATCGCCTCCATCTCCTTCAGCCGCTTGATGGACTGCTTGACGGTCTTGAAGTTCGTCAGCATGCCGCCAAGCCAGCGGTGATCGACGAACGGCATCGCGCAGCGCAGCGCTTCCTCGCGCACGATCTCGCGCGCCTGGCGCTTGGTGCCGACCATGAGCAGCGTTCCCCGGTTGGCGGCCAGCTGGCGCGCGAACTTCAGCGCCTCCTGGTACATCGCGAGGGTGCGCTCGAGGTTGATGATGTGGATCTTGTTGCGGTGGCCGAAGATATAGGGCGCCATCTTCGGGTTCCAGTACCGGGTCTGGTGCCCGAAATGAACCCCGGCCTCCAGCATTTGGCGCATGGTGATCGACACGTGCTCTCCTTAGGGTTATCGCCTGCCGCGCAGTCGGACCTCTTCGAGGCACCCTAAAGAACCACGCGGGAGATTTGGCTCGCTGGATTCGCAAGCCAGCCTAAAATTCTAGCATAATCAGTCCAATGCCTGTCGTTCTGAAGACCGCCGAGGAGATCGACCGGATGCACATTGCCGGCCGCCTCGCCTCGGAAGTGCTCGACTTCATCACGCCGCACGTGAAGCCCGGCGTGAGCACGGGAAAATTGAACGACCTGTGCCACGATTACATGGTCAGGGTCCAGGGCACGGTCCCGGCACCGCTCAACTACGCCCCGCCGGGCTACAAGCCGTTTCCGAAATCGATCTGCACCTCGGTGAACCACCAGGTGTGCCACGGCGTGCCCGGCGAGCGGCTGCTGAAGCCCGGCGACATCCTCAACATCGACGTGACGGTGATCAAGGACGGCTTCCACGGCGACTGCAGCCGCATGTTCTTCGTCGGCGAGGCGAGCATCCAGGCGCGCCGCCTGGTCGAGGTCACGTTCGAGTGCATGTGGCTGGGGATCCGGCAGGTGCGCCCCGGGGCGCGGCTCGGCGACGTCGGCGCGGTGATCCAGGCTCATGCCGAGACGCACGGCTTTTCCGTGGTGCGCGAATTCTGCGGGCACGGCATCGGCCGGCGTTTCCACGAGGAGCCCCAGGTCCTGCATTACGGCAAGGCCGGGGTCGGCCTCGCCTTGGAGCCGGGCATGACCTTCACCATCGAGCCGATGATCAACGCCGGCAAGCCCGGCATCCGCGAGCTGGCGGACGGCTGGACCATCGTCACCAAGGACCACAGCCTCTCGGCGCAATGGGAGCACACCGTGGCGGTGACCGAGACGGGGCACCAGGTCATGACGCACTCCGCGGGCAGCCTGCCGGCGCCCGCGCTTGCCCCCGGGGAGTAGATGGAATTCGATTTGCGCAGCGAGGTCGCGGTCGCCCGGCAGGCCCTGCGCGCCGCCTACCTCGCGCGCCCCAACGCGAGGCTGCTGCTGCGCAGGCACACGCGGCTCATCGACCGCACCGTGAAGGCGGTCTGGGCCGAGGCTGAGCTTGGCGATGCCGCGCTGGTCGCCACCGGCGGCTATGGCCGGGCGGAGCTCTACCCCTGCTCCGACATCGACCTTCTGGTGCTGCTGCCGGGCGAGCCCGGCGCCGCCGAGCGCGAGCGGCTGGAGCGGCTGATCGGCACCTTCTGGGACATCGGCCTGGAGATCGGCCACAGCGTGCGCACGGTGCAAGGCTGCGTCGAGACCGCCGCCAACGACATCACCATCCGCACCACCCTGATGGAGGCGCGCTACCTGGCCGGCAGCCGCAAGCTCTACCAGGAATTAGTAACCAATCTCGCCAAGTGCGCAGACCCAGTCTCCTTCTTCGAGGCGAAGAAGCTCGAGCAGGAGCAGCGCCACGCCAAGCACCAGGACTCGCCGTACTCGCTCGAGCCGAACCTGAAGGAGGCCCCGGGCGGACTGCGCGACCTGCAGACCATCCAGTGGATCGCCCGCGCGAGCGGCATCGGCGGCAGATGGAGCGATCTCGCCGCGCACGGCCTGCTCGAGCGGTACGAGGCGCGCCAGCTCGCGCGCCACGAGCGCGCTTTCCAGGACCTGCGCATCCGCCTGCACTACCTCGCCGGGCGGCGCGAGGACCGCATCGTGTTCGACTTCCAGGGCGCGCTCGCGGCGCAGTACGGCGACGTGGACACCCCGGACGGCCGCGCGAGCGAGGCGATGATGCAGCGCTATTACCGCGCGGCGAAGACCGTGACCCAGCTCAACACGATCGTGCTGCAGAACATCGGCACGCGCCTGTTCCCGCAGCCCGAGGAGCTTCCGGGGAGCCTGAACGAGCGCTTCCAGGTCAAGGGCGAGCTGCTCCACGTCGTGGACGAGAAGCTCTTCGAACGCGAGCCGCACACCATCCTCGAGAGCTTCCTGCTCATGATGCAGCACCACGAGCTGCGCGGCATGACCGCGCCCACGCTGCGCGCGCTGTGGCGCGCCCGGCGGCGCATCGATGGGAACTTCAGGCGCGACCCGATCGCGCAGATGCTGTTCCTGCACATCCTGCAGCAGCCGCGCGGCATCGTGCACGAGTTCCGCCGCATGAACCAGTACGGCATCCTCGGGCGCTACCTGCCCGAGTTCGGGCGCATTGTGGGGCAGATGCAGCACGATCTGTTCCACGTCTACACCGTGGACCAGCACATCCTCATGGTGATCCGCAATCTGCGGCGCTTCACGATGCCCGAGTTCGCGCACGAATTCCCGCTGTGCAGCGAGCTGATGAGCGGCTTCGAGCGCCGCTGGCTGCTCTACATCGCGGCCCTGTACCACGACATCGCCAAGGGCCGCGGCGGCGACCACTCCGAGCTCGGCTCGGCCGAGGTGCGAAGTTTCTCGAGAAGGCACGGTCTTGCCGATGAAGACCGCGCGCTGGTCGAGTTCCTGGTCGAGAAGCATCTCGCCATGTCGCACGTGGCGCAGAAGCAGGACGTGCACGACCCCGAGGTGGTGAGCGCCTTCGCCGCGCGCGTCGGCAGCGAGCGCCGCCTGGTCGCGCTGTACCTGCTCACCGTCGCAGACGTGCGCGGCACCAGCCCCAAGGTGTGGAACGCGTGGAAGGCAAAGCTGCTCGAGGATCTGTTCCGGGCCACCCGCCGCGTGCTCACCGGCGAGCCGATCGCCCGGGACGCGGCGCTCGCCGAGAAGCAGGCCGAGGCGGCCCGGCTGCTCGCCCTGTACGCGCTGTCGGACAGCGTCAAGGAGCGCCTGTGGGCGCAGCTCGATACGGCGTATTTCCTGCGCCATGACGCGCAGGAGATCGCCTGGCAGACGCGCAATCTGCATTACCGCGTCGACACCGACACGCCGGTGGTGAAGGCGCGCCTCGCGCCGTTCGGCGAAGGCCTGCAGGTGATGATCTATACCCCGGACCGCGAGGCGCTGTTCGCGAGGATCTGCGGATATTTCGAGCGCGCCGGATTCAACATCGTCGAAGCGAAGGTGCACACCACGCGCAACGGCTATGCGCTCGACACTTTCCTGGTCATGGGCCAGGGCCCCGGCGCGCACTACCGCGACCACATCAGCATGATCGAATCCGGGCTCGCCGCCGAGGTACAGTTGCAGGCGCCGCTGGCGCCGCCGCGCGGCGGGCGCCTGTCCAGACGCGTGCGCCACTTCCCCATCTCTCCAGTGGTCGACATCCGGCCCGACGAGCGCGGCGCCTACCAGGTGCTGTCGATCGTGGCGAGCGACCGCCCCGGCCTGCTGTACGACGT
>DASQGB010000299.1:0-4702 GCA_035632815.1 Burkholderiales bacterium
CCTTCTTTGCCGGCAGGCCCAGCCCCGACCCGGTATCGCTCGAGTTCAGGCTGCATCTCATCTTCGGCATGCTGGCCTACAGCCTGTTCATGGTCGCGACCCTGCACGCGCTGCTCATTTCGATGATCGAGCGCAGGCTGCATGGTGCGCAGGGAACCCACCGCGCCGAGGACAATGCGCTGCTGTCGGGCCCGCTGGGCGGCGTGCCGCCGCTGCTGTCCCTCGAGACGCTCGTGTTCAGACTCACGGGCGCCGCCTTCCTCGTGCTGACGCTCACCTTCGTCCTCGGCATCGCGTACGCAGAGTCGTTTTTCGGGCGCGCGATGCGCTTCGACCATAAGACCGTGTTCGTGATCCTGTCGTGGCTGGTGTTCGGCCTGCTGCTTGCCGGCCGCTGGCTGTACGGCTGGCGCGGCCGCACCGCGCTGCGCTGGACGCTCACCGGCTTTGTCATGCTGCTGCTAGCCTATCCGGGCAGCCGGTTCGTCCTCGAAGTCGTTCTGCGCCGCAGCTGATGGAGGGCTTCCCGTTCGGCTGGATGGTCGGCGCTCTGGTGGTGCTGCTGGTGGTGTCTGGATTCTTCTCGATCGCCGAGACCAGCATGATGGCGATCAACCGCTACCGCCTCAAGCACATGGCCGCGCAGGGCCACGGCGGCGCGCAGCGCGTCGAGCAGCTGCTCAGGCGCACCGACCGGCTGCTCGGCGCCATCCTCATCGGCAACAACCTGGTGAACGCTGCCGCGGCCACGCTCGCCAGCCTTATCGCGGTGGAGCTTTTCGGCCAGGGCCGGACCGCCTACGCCATCAGCACCCTCGCCATCTCGTTCCTGATCATCGTGTTCGCCGAGATCACACCGAAGGTCATCGGCGCCACCTACCCGGAGAAGATCGCCCCGCCGCTCGCGTATCTGCTCGCGCCGCTGCAATGGCTGCTGCAGCCGGGAGTCTGGTTCGTGAACCTGTTCGTGCGGCCCCTCTTGCTGCTCGTCGGCATCCGGCCCGGCGAGAACACCGAGATGCAGAAGCTCGCCCCGGAGGAGATCCGCACGCTGGTGCTCGAATCCTCCAGCTTCATGCCGAAGAAGCATTTTTCCATCCTGATGAACCTGTTCGACGTCGGCGCGGTCACGGTGCAGGACATCATGGTGCCGCGCGCCAGGATCGAGGCGATCAAGCTCGACGACCCGAGCGAGACCATCGCCCACCAGCTCGCCACCAGCCATCACCAGCGGCTGCCCGTGTTCCGCGACGCGCTTGGCGAGGTGCTCGGCGTTCTGCACCTGCGCAAGGTGCTGGGGCTGCTGCGCACCGGCGATGTCGACAAGGCCGCCCTGCAATCCCTCCTCGTCGAGCCGTATTTCGTGCCGGCGACCACCCCGGTGCTGCCGCAGCTCCAGTACTTCCAGGAGAAACGCGAGCGCATCGCGCTGGTGGTCGACGAATACGGCGAGCTGATGGGCCTCGTGACGCTGGAGGACATCATCGAGGAGATCATCGGCAAGTTCACTACCTCGCTGCCTTCGGCGGCGCCGCTCGCCTGGGACGCGGACGGGACTGCCACCGCCGAGGGGGCGATGCCGGTGCGCGAGGTGAACCGGGCGCTCGGCCTGTCGCTGCCGACAGACGGCCCCAAGACCCTGAACGGGCTGATTCTCGAGCACCTGCAGGACATCCCCGAAGCCGACGTCTCGATCAAGATCGCCGCGGTGCCGATGGAAATCGTCCACGCGCAGGGGCGCACCATCAAGACCGTACGGATCTCACGGCCTGTGGAAGTTGTAGAAAATACCGAGACCTCAGAGACTTAAGAGAGGAACTTCAGGCTTTACAAAAAGCCCCCCGGAGGGCATCATGCCCGCCATAGCGGGAGGGAGTTTCTCTATGGCAACGGCAGCAGCAACAGCAGTCAAGGGGCCGAAGGAATTCACCTTTGCCTGGGAAGGCAAGGACAAGACGGGCAAGACGATGCGCGGCGAGCTGCGCGCGGTGAGCGAGACTGCGGTCAACGCCACCCTGCGGCGCCAGGGCATCCTGGTGCAGAAGGTGAAGAAGCAGAGGCGGCGCAGCGGCGGCAAGGTCACCGAAAAGGACATCACGCTTTTTACCCGGCAGCTCGCGACGATGATGAAGGCGGGCGTGCCGCTGCTCCAGTCTTTCGACATCGTCGGCAAGGGTGCGTCGAATCCCGCGGTCTCGAAGCTGCTGTTCGACATCAAGACCGAGGTCGAGACCGGCTCGGCGCTCGCCACCGCCTTCCGCAAGTATCCGCTGCACTTCGACGCGCTGTTCTGCAACCTGGTGCAGGCCGGAGAGCAGGCCGGCATTCTGGAGACGCTGCTCGACCGCCTGGCGAGCTACAAGGAAAAGATCCTGGCCATCAAGTCCAAGATCAAGGCCGCCCTGTTCTATCCGATCGCGATCATCGCCGTGGCGTTCATCATCACCGCGGTGATCATGATTTTCGTCATCCCGGCGTTCAAGGAGGTGTTCACCAACTTCGGCGCCGACCTCCCCGCGCCGACCCTGATGGTGATGGCGATCTCGGACTGGTTCGTCGCCTACTGGTACATCATCTTCCCGGTGATCGGGGGGGCCATCTGGGGCTTCCTCGAGGCCTGGAAGCGTTCGCTCGCGGTGCAGATCTTCATGGACCGGCTGATGCTGAAGCTGCCGGTATTCGGCGACCTGGTGAAGAAATCGACCATCGCGCGCTGGACGCGCACCCTGTCGACGATGTTTGCCGCCGGCGTGCCGCTGGTGGAAGCGCTCGACTCGGTTGGCGGCGCCTCGGGCAATTACGTCTACCAGACCGCCACCAAGCAGATCCAGGGCGAAGTCTCGACCGGCACCTCGCTCACCGTCGCGATGCAGAACGTCAGCGTGTTTCCGACCATGGTGCTGCAGATGGTGTCGATCGGCGAGGAGACCGGCGCGCTCGATGCCATGCTGAGCAAAGTCGCCGACTTCTACGAAGCGGAAGTCGACGACGCCGTCGAGGCGCTGTCGTCGCTGATGGAGCCGATGATCATGGTGGTTCTGGGCACCCTCATCGGCGGCATGGTGATCGCCATGTACCTGCCTATCTTCAAGATGGGACAGGCTGTCTGAGATCATGACGGCGCTTGGCTGGCTCGCTCAGCCAGGCGTGTTTCCGTGGGCCGCGCTGGTGCTCGGGCTGTGCATCGGCTCCTTCCTCAACGTCGTCATCCATCGCCTGCCCAAGATGATGGAGCGCGAGTGGCGCGCCGAGTGCGCGGCGCTTGCCGGCCAGGAAGCGCCCAAGGAGGAGCCGTACAGCCTCGTCGCGCCGCGCTCGCGCTGCCCCGCGTGCGGACACCGCATCACGGCGATGGAAAACGTCCCCCTCATCAGCTACCTCGCCCTCGGCGGGAAATGTTCAGCCTGCAAGGCCCGCATCGGAATCAAGTACCCCTTGGTCGAGCTGCTCGTCGGCGTCGGCGCGGCCTACTCGGCCTGGCGCTACGGACCGACTCTCGCGGCGCTGGGGGCCGCGACCTTCGTCTGGTTCACCATCGCGCTGGCGTTCATCGATCACGAGACCGGGCTGCTGCCGGACGACCTGACGCTGCTGCTGCTGTGGATCGGCCTCGCCATCAATCTGCGCGGAACTTTCGTGCCGCTGCACGAAGCGGTGATCGGCGCCGCCGCCGGCTACCTGTCGCTGTGGCTCGTCTACTGGGGCTACAAGCTGCTGACGGGCAAGGAAGGCATGGGTTACGGCGACTTCAAGATGAACGCTGCGGTGGGCGCCTTTCTCGGCTGGACGATGCTGCCGCTGGTGATCCTGCTGTCCTCGATGGTAGGACTTGCGTTCGGCGCGATCCAGATGTTCGCCGCGCGCGGGCGCTGGGAGGCGGGCTTTCGCTTCCACTTCGGCCCCTACCTCGCCATCGCCGGGATCGTCGCGCTCTACTGGGGCGCGTCGATCGTCGAGTGGTACGTCAACCGGTTGTGAGCTTCGTGGTCGGCCTAACCGGAGGCATCGGCAGCGGCAAGAGCGCGGCAGCCGACGAATTCGCCCGCCTGGGAGCGACCGTGGTGGACGCCGACGCCATCGCCCATCAGCTCAGCGAGCCCGGCGGAGCGGCGGTCGCGCCGATCCGGCGCCTGTTCGGCGGCGATTTCGTCCTCGCCTCCGGAGCGATGGACCGCAAGAAGATGCGCGAGCGGGTATTCTCCGATGCGGCAGCCAGACGCGAGCTCGAGGCGCTGCTGCACCCGATGATCCGGGAGGAGTCAAAGCGCCGGATCGAAGCCGCAAGCGGGCCATATGTGGTGCACGTCGTGCCGCTGCTGGTGGAGAGCGGGGACTACCGCGACCGCTTCGACCGAGTCTTGGTCGTCGACGCGCCGCAGGAGACTCGAATAAGGCGCACGGCGGCCCGCAGTCTTCTATCCGAGGACGAGGTGCGGGCGATCATGCGCACCCAGGCGTCGCGCGCCGAGCGTCTCGCCGCCGCCGATGACGTGATCGACAATGGCGGCACGCCTGACGCGCTGCAGAAACAGGTCGGTGCGCTGCACGCCCGGTACCTGAAAATGGCAGGAAAGGCCGGCGGTTAAGTTGTGCTGCGCGCGCAAATCGCTCAGAATCCGCCAAGCTTTTCGGACCGGCCGGGCAGCGCATCATCAGTGATTACGTACGAATATCCGCTCAACGAACGCATCCGCACGCTGCT
>DASQGB010000300.1:0-12834 GCA_035632815.1 Burkholderiales bacterium
ATCGGGCTTTCCTACGGCGCGCATTCGAACCTGTGCGTCAACCAGATCCGCCGCAACGGCTCTGACGCACAGAAAAGGAAATACCTGCCCAAGCTGGTTTCCGGCGAGCACGTCGGGGCGCTGGCGATGTCCGAGCCCGGCGCCGGCTCCGACGTGGTTGGGATGCGGCTGCGCGCGCAAAAGGTAAAAAGCGGACGCGGCGACGCGTACGTGTTGAACGGCAGCAAGATGTGGATCACCAACGGTCCAGATGCGGATGTGCTGGTGGTGTACGGCAAGGCCGAGGGCATCACCGCATTCCTCATCGAGAAAGGCATGCAGGGCTTCTCGACTGCGCAAAAGCTCGACAAGCTCGGCATGCGCGGCTCGAATACCTGCGAGCTGGTGTTTCGCGACTGTGAAGTTCCAACCGACAACGTGCTGGGGGAGGAGGGCAAAGGCGTCAAGGTGCTGATGTCCGGCCTGGACTACGAGCGCGCGGTGCTCGCAGGCGGCCCGCTCGGCATCATGGCGGCCTGCCTCGACGTGGTGCTGCCCTACGTCCACGAGCGCAAGCAGTTCGGCCAGCCGATCGGCGAGTTCCAGCTCATGCAGGGCAAGCTCGCCGACATGTACACCACCTTCTCCGCCTGCCGCGCCTACGTCTACGCCGTAGGGCAAGCCTTGGACAGGAATGAGACCACCAGAAAGGATGCGGCCGGCGCGATCCTTTACGCCGCCGAGAAGGCGACCTGGATGGCCGGGGAGGCGATCCAGGCGCTCGGCGGCATGGGCTACATCAACGAGACGCCGACCGGGCGGCTATGGCGCGACGCCAAGCTCTACGAGATCGGCGCCGGCACGTCCGAGATCCGCCGCTGGCTCATCGGCCGCGAGCTCTTCGGCGAGACCAGGTGAGCCTCGATCATCTTCTCGAGAAGAACAGGGCTTGGGCGCACAGCACGCTCGCCGCCGACCCCGAATTCTTCAGGCGCCTCGAGCGCCAGCAGTCGCCGCAATACCTCTGGATCGGCTGCTCGGACTCGCGCGTGCCAGCGAACGAGATTACCGGGCTCGCGCCGGGTGAGCTCTTCGTCCACCGCAACATCGCCAACGTGGTCGTTCACACCGACCTCAACTGCCTTTCGGTCATCCAGTTCGCCGTGGACGTCCTCGCGGTGCGGCATATCATCCTCTGCGGCCACTACGGCTGCAGCGGCGTGCATGCCGCGATGACGCGGCATCGCATCGGACTTTCCGACAACTGGCTGCGCCACGTACAGGACGTCGCCGAGAAGCACGAAGAGGAGCTCAAGGCGGCCGGCGAGGAAAAGGCCAGGCACCGGCGCCTGTGCGAGCTGAACGTCGCGGAGCAGGTACGGAACATCAGCGCGTGCAGCGCGGTGCAGGAAGCCTGGGAGCGCGTCCAGCCGCTCGAGGTGCACGGCTGGATCTACGACCTGAAGGACGGGCTGCTGCGCGACCTTCATGTTTCGTGCTCGGGGAGCGCCTCGTGATCCTGAATGGAGAAAGCCATGATGCCTGATCCGATAGTGATCGTTTCCGCCGCCAGGACGCCGATGGGCGCGTTCCAGGGCGAGCTGAAGGGGTTCGCGGCGCCCGAGCTCGGCGCGGCCGCGATTCGCGCCGCGGTCGAGCGCGCGAAGATCCGGCCAGAGGAAGTGCAGGAAGTGATCATGGGCTGCGTGCTGCCCGCGGGGCAGGGACAGGCGCCCGCGCGCCAGGCTTCGCTCGGCGCCGGGCTGCCGCTCGCCGCCGGCTGCACCACCGTAAACAAGATGTGCGGCTCCGGGATGAAGGCGGCGATGCTCGCGCACGACATCCTCGCCACCGGGTCATCGGAGGTAATCGTCGCCGGCGGCATGGAATCGATGACCAATGCGCCCTACCTGCTGCCCAAGGCGCGCGGCGGCCTGCGCATGGGTCATGGCCAGATCATCGACCACATGTTCCTCGACGGCCTCGAGGATGCCTACGCAAGAGACGAAAAAGGCAGGGCACGGCTGATGGGCACGTTTGCAGAGGATTGCGCGGATAAGTATGCGTTCACCAGGGAGTCTCAAGATCATTTCGCCGTGACATCGCTGCAACGAGCGCAAAAAGCCAACAAAGAAGGCTGGTTCGCCTGGGAGCTCACGCCGCTCGCCATCAAGGCCGGCAAGGAAGAGAAGTTCATCGAGATCGACGAGCAGCCCTTCAAGGTGAACATGGAGAAGATCCCGACCCTGAAGGCCGCGTTCCGCAAGGACGGCACGGTGACCGCGGCGAACTCGAGCTCGATCTCCGACGGCGCGGCGGCGCTCGTCCTGATGCGCCGCTCGAGCGCCGAGCGGCGCGGCCTCGCCCCGCTTGCCGTGGTGATGGGCCACTCCACCCATGCGCAGGAGCCGAATCTCTTCACCACCGCGCCGGTCGGCGCCATCGCCAAGCTTTTCGAGCGCACCGGCTGGAGCGCGAAGAGCGTCGACCTGTACGAGATCAACGAGGCGTTCGCGGTGGTCACCATGGCCGCCATGAAGGAGCACGGCCTGCCGCACGACAAGGTCAACGTGCACGGCGGCGCGTGCGCGCTCGGACACCCGATCGGCGCCTCCGGCGCGCGCATCCTGGTGACGCTCATCGGCGGCCTGCGCAAATACGGCCTGAAGCGCGGCGTCGCGAGCCTGTGCATCGGCGGCGGCGAGGCCACCGCGATGGCGCTCGAGCTGGCTTGAAAGCCGCGCTGCAGAAGCTGCTCGACCGCTCGCGCTTCCTGCGTGCCTATGGTTTTCGCGTGGTTTCAGTCGATCGACGGAAATGCGTCCTCGAGCTTCCCCACCGCCCGATCCTCGAGCGCCCCGGCGGCATCATCAACGGACCGGCGCTGATGGCGGCCGCCGACTGCGCGATGTGGCTGGCGATCAAGGCGAGGATCGGCATCGAGCGCGACGCGCTTACTTCCGAGCTGAACACCGCCTTTCTGGCGCCCGCGAAGGGCGAGCCCGTGTACTGCACCGCGCGGATACTCAAGCTCGGCCGCCGCCGCATCTACGGCGTCGCCAGCTGCCACGGCCGCAAGGGCGGCCTGTTCAGCCATCACACCCTGACCTACGTGCGCGCGGACCAAGATGCGGCATGAGGAAATCCGCCAGGCGGTGCGCCGCTTCGCGGCGGAGCAGCTCGCGCCAAACGCGGCGCGCTGGGACCGCGAGAAGCTGTTTCCGCGCGAGGCGCTGAAGGGCCTCGCGGCGATGGGCCTCTACGGCGTAGCCATCGCCGAGGAATGGGGCGGTGCGGGCCTCGATTACACGGCGCTGGCGGTGGCCTGCGAGGAGATCTGCGCCGGGGACTGCGCCACCGGCACCATCGTGGCGGTCAACAACCTGGTCTGCGGGATCGTCGCAGGGTTTGGCGACGAATCTCAAAAGAATTCATTCCTTAAGCCGCTTGCCCAGGGAAGGATGCTCGGCGCATTCGCTCTCACCGAGCCGCAGGTCGGCTCGGACGCGGCTGCGATCACCACGCGGGCCGAGCGCCAGGGCGCGCATTACGTCCTGAACGGAGTCAAGCAGTTCATCACCTCGGGCAAGAACGCGGATATCGCGGTCGTATTTGCAGTCACGCAAAAAGATGCAGGGAAGAAAGGCATCAGCGCGTTCCTGGTCCCCACCTCGTCGCCGGGCTATGTGGTGGCGCGCATCGAGGAAAAGACCGGACAGCGCGCCTCCGACACGGCGCAGATCGTTCTGGAAAACTGCAAGACAGAGCATCTGCTGGGCAAGGAGGGGCTGGGCTACCGCATCGCGCTCGCCAACCTCGAATCCGGCCGCATCAACGTCGCCGCGCAAGCCACCGGCGTGGCGCGCGCCGCGCTCGACGCCGCGCTCGCCTATGCGCGCGAGCGCAAGAGCATGGGCAAGCGCCTGATCGAGCACCAGGCGGTGAACTTCCGCCTCGCCGACATGGCAACCGGCGTCGAGGCGGCGCGCCAGCTCTACCTGCACGCCGCCGCATTGCGCGACGCGGGCGAGCCCTGTATCAAGGAAGCGTCGATGGCCAAGCTGTTTGCCTCCGAGATGGCCGAGAAAGTCTGCTCCGACGCCATCCAGATCCACGGCGGCTACGGCTACGTCGCAGATTTTCCCGTCGAGCGCCTGTGGCGCGATGTGCGGGTCACGCAGATCTACGAGGGCGCGAGCGACATCCAGCGCCTCGTCATAGGACGCACCCTCGGGGAGGGTGCGTGAACGCAGGCAGGACCCTGGAGGCCGGATGAAAGCAGCGATCGATTTTTACTTCGATTTTTCCTCGCCCTACGGGTACCTCGCCTCCCACAAGATCGAAGCACTTGCAAAAAAGCACGGCCGCCAGGTGGCCTGGCGCCCGATGCTGCTCGGCGCCGCCTTCAAGATGACCGGCAGCATGCCGCTGCCGCAGGTGCCGCTCAAGGGCGAATACTCGAAGCGCGACTTCGCGCGCTCGGCGCGCTTTCACGGCGTGCCGTTTCGCATTCCCGATCCGTTTCCGATTTCGACCGTCTCAGCCTGCCGTGCTTTTTATTCACTCAACGAAAAAGCCGTTCCTTTCGCTAAGGCGGCATTCAAGGCGTATTTCGTCGAAAACGTCAACATCGGCGAAGCGGACAATGTCCTGAAAATCGCCGCCTCGGTAGGCGGCAATGCCGACATCAGCAGCCCGGCCGTCAAGGACCGCACCAAGGCCGAGGTGGACGCCGCGCTCGCCAAGGGCGTCTTCGGCTCGCCCTACATGGTGATCGATGGCGAGCCCTTTTGGGGCGTGGACCGCTTCGAGCAGATCGAGCGCTGGCTGGCGGCGCCGTTCTGATGGCGGCGATCAAGAGCCAGGTCAGCGCGCGTTCGGCGCAGTGGCGCCAGAACGCCGAGCGCATGCGCGGCCTGGTTTCCGATTTGAAAGACAAAATCGAGGCGATTTCCCGGGGCGGGGACGAAGCGGCCCGCCAGAAGCACCTGTCGCGCGGCAAGATGCTGCCGCGCGAGCGCGTGAGGACCCTGCTCGACCCGGGATCGCCGTTCCTCGAGGTGGGACAGCTCGCCGCCTGGAACATGTACGGCGGCGACGTGCATTCGGCGTCGATGATCTGCGGCATCGGCCGTGTCGCCGGACGCGAATGCGTGATCGTGGCGAACGATGCGACGATCAAGGGCGGCACTTATTACCCGATGACCGTGAAGAAGCATCTGCGCGCGCAGGAGATCGCCGCGCAGAACCGCCTGCCCTGCATCTACCTGGTCGACTCGGGCGGCGGCTATCTGCCCGAACAGGACAAGGTGTTTCCCGACCGCGAGCACTTCGGCCGCATCTTCTACAACATCGCCAACATGTCGGCGGCCGGCATCCCGCAGATCGCCTGCGTGATGGGCTCTTGCACCGCGGGCGGCGCGTACGTGCCGGCGATGTCGGACGAAGCGATCATCGTCAAGGGCCAGGGGACCATCTTCCTCGGCGGCCCGCCGCTGGTGAAAGCGGCGACCGGCGAGGTGGTGACGCCGGAAGAGCTGGGTGGCGCGGAGGTGCACACTCGGGTCTCGGGCGTCGCCGATCACTACGCGCTGAACGACCCGCATGCTCTGTCACTCGTACGGCGGATCATCGCCAACCTGAATTTCCAGAAGCGTATCTCTACCAAAGTTGAAGAGCCTCGGGACCCCCTTTACCCCGCCGAGGAGCTCTACGGCATCATCCCGGCGGACCCGCGCAAGCCCTACGACGTGCGCGAGCTCATCGCGCGCATCGTCGACGCCTCCGAGCTGGACGAGTTCAAGCAGAACTACGGCACGACGCTGGTCACCGGCTTCGCCCACCTGCACGGCTACCCGGTGGCGATCCTCGCCAACAACGGAATCCTGTTCTCCGAATCCTCGCTCAAGGCCACGCACTTCATCGAGCTCGCCTGCCAGCGCGGCATCCCGCTGCTGTTCCTGCAGAACATCACCGGCTACATGGTCGGGCGCAAGTACGAGGCCGGCGGCATCGCCAAGGACGGCGCCAAGATGGTGACGGCGGTGGCGACCGCCAAAGTGCCCAAGTTCACCATGATCGTCGGCGGTTCCTTCGGCGCCGGCAACTATGGCATGTGCGGCCGCGCCTACTCGCCGCGCTTCCTATGGATGTGGCCGAATGCGCGCATTTCCATCATGGGCGGCGAGCAGGCAGCGAGCGTTCTTGCAACCGTAAAAGGCGATTTTCCGGACAAGGGGGCAGAGGAAGCGTTCAAAAGCCCGATCCGCGAGCAGTACGAGCGCCAGGGACACCCGTACTACTCGAGCGCACGGCTGTGGGACGACGGCGTGGTCGACCCCGCCGACACCCGGCGCCTCCTCGGTCTCGCCATCTCGGCGTCGCTCAACGCGCTCATCGAGGACACGAAGTTCGGTGTCTTCCGGATGTAATGTCCGAGCATCGCGCCACCGTCGAATGGCAGCGTGCCGGAGAATTCCGCTACGAGACCTATTCCAGAAGTCATGTCCTCCACTTCGGAGAGACTTCTGTTCCGGCAACTGCGGCTCCCGGAAACATCCCGGCTAGCGCCGCTGGGGCGCCCGGCGTGGATCCCGAGCAGGCCTTCGTCGCGTCGCTGTCGTCCTGCCACATGCTGTGGTTCCTGCATCTCGCCTGCCAGAAGAAATGGATCGTCGAGCGCTACGTCGATGAGGCGAGCGGCGTCCTGGACAGGACCTGGATCTCCCGCGTGACCTTGAGGCCCTTGGTGTCGTTCTCGGGCGCGAAGCCGACTCCCGATGAGCACCAGGCCCTGCACGAACGGGCGCATGAGAAGTGCTACATCGCCAACTCCGTGAAGACCGAAGTGCGGATCGAGCCGGGGATCGCTTGAGCGTCCTGCTGGAGAAGAAAGACGGCGTGGCCCGGGTTACGCTGAACCGGCCGGAGCTCAGGAACGCTTTCGACGACCAGGTAATCGATGAATTGAAGACAATCTTCGAAAACCTGGGAGCCGACAAGTCGATTCGCAGCGTGGTGCTTGCAGGCAACGGCCCCGCGTTCTGCGCCGGCGCCGACCTCAACTGGATGAAGCGCATGGCGGGCTACGGCTACGCCGAGAACCTCGCCGACGCCCGTGCGCTCGCCGAGATGCTGGCGGCGCTCGAGCGTCTGCCCAAGCCGACCATCGCGCGCGTGCACGGACCGGTGTTCGCCGGCGGCACCGGCCTGGTCGCCGCGTGCGACATCGCGGTCGGCACGCCGGAGGCGAAGTTCTGCTTTTCGGAGGCCAAGCTCGGCCTGTCGCCGGCGACGATCAGCCCCTACGTGATCAGGGCGATCGGCGAGCGCGAAGCGCGGCGCTACTTCCTCACTGCCGAAGTGTTCGACGCAGCCGAGGCCTTCCGCATCGGCATGCTTTCGATCCTGGTTTCCAATGAAGAATTGGATTCAACGGTTGAAAATCTAGTGAAGCACCTGCTCGCCGGTGGGCCCGAAGCGCACGCGAGCATCAAGGCGCTGATCCGCGCGGTAGCGGGGAGGCCGCTCGACGGCGCCCTGGTCGACGATACGGCGCGGCGCATTGCCGAGATCCGCGCGTCGCCCGAGGGCAAGGAGGGCATCGCCTCTTTCCTCGAAAAGCGCAAGGCGTCCTGGTGTTCGCCAAAATCCTGATCGCCAACCGCGGCGAGATCGCCTGCCGCGTCATGCGCACCGCCGCACGGATGGGCATCCGCAGCGTGGCGGTGTATTCCGACGTCGACCGCGACGCCCTCCATGTGAAGCTGGCGGATGAGGCGCGCCGGGTCGAGAGCTACCTCGATATCGGTTCCATCCTCGCCGCGGCGCGCGAGTCGCGGGCCGAGGCCATCCATCCCGGCTACGGCTTCCTGTCGGAGAGCGAGGAATTCGCGGCCGCCTGCGAGCGCGCGGGGATCGTCTTCATCGGCCCCGCTGCCGAGGCCATCGCCGCGATGGGCGACAAGGCCTCCGCCAAGCGGCTGATGGAGAAAGCGGGCGTGCCGCTGGTGCCGGGCTATCACGGCACGGCGCAGGACGTCGCGACCCTGGCGAAGGAAGTCGCGCGCATCGGCTTTCCGGCGCTGATCAAGCCCGTGGCCGGCGGCGGCGGCAAGGGAATGCGGGTGGTGAAAGACAAGCCATCTTTTTCATCCGAGCTGGAAGCGTCCAGAAGAGAAGCCAAATCCGCGTTCGGCGACGAGCGCGTGCTGATCGAGCGCTACCTCGAGCGCCCGCGGCATATCGAAGTCCAGGTGTTCGGCGATACGCGCGGCAATATCGTCCATCTCTTCGAGCGCGACTGCTCGGTGCAGCGGCGCCACCAGAAAGTGCTCGAAGAGGCGCCCGCGCCGGGAATGACGGTGAAGAGGCGGGATGAAATGGGAGCGGCAGCGGTGGCAGCGGCGAGGGCCATCGGCTATACCGGCGCCGGTACCGTGGAGTTCATCGTCGAGCCTGGCAAGCACTTCTACTTCATGGAGATGAACACGCGGTTGCAGGTCGAGCACCCGGTGACCGAGATGATCACCGGGCTCGATCTCGTGGAATGGCAATTGCGCGTGGCGGCGGGCGAACCGCTGCCTCTTGCGCAACAGCAATTGCGCTTCGAAGGGCATGCGATAGAGGCGAGAATCTACGCCGAAGACCCGCAGCGCGACTTCCTGCCGGCGACCGGAAAGCTGCTGCACCTTGCTTTTCCGGCCGGGACCGCCGACGTGCGCATCGATAGCGGCGTCGAGCCGGGCACCGAGATTGGCCCCTGGTACGACCCGATGATCGCCAAGCTGATCGTGCGCGGCGCGGACCGCGCCGCGGCGCTCGCGCGCCTGAGGCAGGCGCTCGCCGAAGTGGAAATCGCCGGCCTCGCCACCAACGTCGAATTCCTTCGCCGCCTGGTGGAGAGCCGCGCATTCAGCGCTGCCGACCTCGACACCGGCCTGATCGAGCGCAGCCGGGCGGAGCTGTTCGCCCCGTCCGGCCCCGTCCCCGACGAGATCCTTGCCGCGGCGGCCTTCGCCGAGCTGGCCGAGGAGCGGGGGGCGGCGCGCCGGCATGCCGAGGGTTCGGGTGACCCCTATTCTCCCTGGCACGCCGTCGACGGCTGGCGGCTGAACCAGGATTCGCACCACGACTTCGTCTTTGCCGAAGGCGATGCCGAGCATGCGGTGCGGGTGAGCTTCATCGGTAGCGGCCATCGGCTCAGTATCCGGGGGCGCGATTGCGCCGCGGAAGCCGGCGCGCTCGGCGATGGCAGGCTGCTGGTGCGGCTGGACGGCCGCGCCTTCAAGGCGCGCACGGTGCGCGCGGGGCGCGACTGGCACGTTTTCTGCGAGGGCGCCTATCGCAGGCTTGCACTGAAGGAAGCGCTCGCGGGCGTCGACCTGGATGCCGGCGGCGGATCGCTTGCCGCGCCGATGCCCGGCCGGGTGATCAAGCTGATGGTCGGCGCCGGCACGAAGGTAACGAAAGGCCAGCCGCTTCTCATCCTCGAGGCGATGAAGATGGAGCACACGATCACGGCGCCGGCCGACGGCGTGGTCAAGGAGATCCACTACGCCGCCGGCGAGCAGGTGTTGGAGGCTGCCGTATTGATCACCCTGGAATGAAGAAATTCGTACGGATCGTGGAGGTGGGGCCGCGCGACGGGCTGCAGAACGAGCCCGGCGAGGTGCCGACCGCGACCAAGGTGGAGCTGATCGAGCGGCTCGCCGACGCCGGCCTGCCGGCGGTCGAGGCGACCGCCTTCGTGTCGCCGAAGTGGGTTCCGCAGATGGCCGACCATACCGAGGTCCTGGAGCGCATCCGGCGCAAGCCCGGCGTCGCCTACCCCGTGCTGACGCCCAATCTGATGGGACTCGAGGCAGCGCGCGCGGCGGGCGCAACCGAGGTGGCGATCTTCGGGGCCGCGTCGGAGGCGTTCTCCAAGAAGAACATCAACTGCTCCATCGCGGAGTCGCTAGATCGGTTTAAGCCCTTACTTAAAACTGCCTTGACTTCAGGCATAAAGGTACGCGGCTACGTCTCGTGCGTCCTGGGCTGTCCCTACGAGGGCGAAGTGAAGCCGCAGCGCGTGGCCGAAGTCGCGCAGGCGCTGCTCGAGATAGGCTGCTACGAGATCTCGCTCGGCGACACCATCGGTGTCGGCACGCCGGGCAAGGCGAAGGCGATGATCGAGGCCTGCGCAAAGCGGGTGCCGATGAAGCAGCTCGCCGGGCACTACCATGACACCTACGGCCAGGCGCTCGCCAACATCTACGCGTCCATGGAGATGGGGGTGGGAACCTTCGACGCCTCGGTGGCCGGGCTCGGCGGCTGTCCTTATGCGGCGGGCGCCTCAGGCAACGTGGCCACCGAGGACGTGGTGTACATGCTGCACGGCATGGGCATCCAGACCGGGGTCGACCTGGAACGCCTCGTCGAGATCGGCCAGTGGATCAGCGCCATCCTGAAAAAAGAACCTGCCTCCAAGGTCAATCGAGCCCTGAAGAACAAGAATTGAAAAGCCCCTGCATCAAGGTGTGCCAGATGGATCCGGCGCGCGGCGTGTGCCTCGGCTGCTGCCGCACGCTGGACGAAATCGGCCGCTGGAGCGAAATGAGCAACCGGGAACGCGAGAACATTCTTGCGAGCCTCGCCGGGCGCCGCAGGGACCTAAATA
This sequence comes from Burkholderiales bacterium, assembly GCA_035632815.1. GTDB lineage: Bacteria > Pseudomonadota > Gammaproteobacteria > Burkholderiales > SG8-39 > SCGC-AG-212-J23. The sequence goes on from DASQGB010000300.1 coordinate 10,640, forward strand.
TCCCTGAAGTCGCCGTGCCGCCCCTTGCCTGAGGCGAAGCGCGCGGCGCCCTCGATGCCGTCCTCGACGAACGCGGGGAAGCCGTTGTACCACTCCTTGCGCATCGCCTCGCGCAGCGTGAGCCCTTGCTGCATATAGGCCGAGCGCCGGTCGGCGCGCATGCAGGCCTGCGGAAAGCGCGCGATCTCGTGCGCCATCGCCTCGGCGAACTCGCGCGAGCGTCCGTCGGGCACCACGTGCTCGCAGGCATTGATGCGCAAGGCCTCCTCGGCCGGCACCTTGCGCCCGGTCATGATGATCTCGAGCGCGCGCCCCATGCCGACGATGCGCGGCAGCCGCACCGTGCCGCCGTCGATGAGCGGCACGCCCCAGCGCCGGCAGTACACGCCGAAGTAGGCCGACTCCTCCATCACCCGCACGTCGCACCACAGCGCGAGCTCGAAGCCGCCGGCCACCGCCGGCCCCGCCACCGCGGCGATGACCGGCTTGTCGAGCTCAAGGCGCGTCGGCCCGAGCGGCCCGCGCGGCAGGTCGGCTTGAGATGCGGACTTGCGGTCGTCGAGCGGATAATCGATTTTTTTCAGTTCAGAAGGATTTTCTATGAGGGAGGCGCAGTATTTGAGATCCCAGCCGGCGCAGAACGCCCCGCCCTCGCCCCACAGCACCGCCACCGCGGCGTCCGCGTCGCGGTCGAATTTCTGGAACGCCTCGACCAGCGCATCCGCACTTTGCGGATCCATCGCGTTGCGCGCCTGCGGGCGCGAATGAATCACCGTCCACACCCTGCCCTTCTTCTCGATCCGGACCGTCATGAAGCCCTCCTTGCCCGCTAGCATAGATTGGTACTTCGATTTCGTATCGCCCTACTCCTACCTTTGCCTATATCGTCTCAAGGAAATTCCTCGCTCGATCGTCTACAAGCCGGTGCTGTTCGCCGGGCTGTTGAAGCATTGGGGACAGAAGGGCCCCGCGGAGATCCCGCCCAAGCGCCGCTGGACTTATCGCTCGTGCGCGCGCATGGCGCGCGAGCTGGGCGTGCCGTTCCGCTTTCCCGCCTCGCATCCGTTCAATCCCCTGCAGCATCTGCGCCTCGCGCTTGCTGCCGGCTCCACCCCCGACGCCGTGCTGCATATTTTCGATGCGATCTGGACCAGCGGCGCCGAGGCGAGCGACCCGGACAGATTCGCGCGATTGTGCCGCGAGCTGCGCATCGAGCCGGAAAAGATTTCCGAGGCAAAGGATGAGCTGAGGCGCAACACCGAAGAAGCCGCCGCGCGCGGCGTGTTCGGCGTGCCGAGCTTCGTCGCGGACGGCGAAGTGTTCTGGGGCGCCGACTCGCTCGAGTTCCTGAAGGACTTCCTCGCCAACCCGTCGGTCCTCAGAAACGAGGAGGTGCGGCGGCTCGATGCCCTGCCCGTCGCCGCGGCCCGCAAGGGCTAGGTGTACTTCCTCTTGTCTTCGATCACCTTGCCGTCGTTGGGCAGGGATCCCGGCGGCGCCAGCTCTACTTCGCCGCGCAGCTTGGTTACATCCCGAATTGAATGAATCAGGGCATCGGTGAGCCCGGGGGCTTGCGAGCTGACTTCGCAATGCAACGTCATGCGGTCGTTTCCTGCTTCCCCATCGACCACCAGGCGCGCGCGCAGCACCTCGCGGTGGCGGCGCACGACCTCGTTGACCTGGGTGGGCGTGACGAACATGGCGCGCACCTTGGTGCTCTGGTCGGCGCGGCCCATCCAGCCCTTGATGCGCACGTTGCTACGGCCGCAGGGGCTCGTGCCGGGCAGCACCGCCGACAGGTCGCCGGTGGCGAAGCGGATCAGCGGATAGTCCTTGTTGAACGAGGTGATCACCACCTCGCCTACCTCGCCCGGCGCCACGGGGTCGCCGCTGCCCGGGCGCACGATCTCGAGGATCAAGGCCTCCTCGAGGATCATGCCCTCGTTGACCGTGCCGTCGGGCATCATCGACTCGTAAGCGATCAAGCCGAGGTCGGCGCTGGCGTACATCTGCGTCACAGCCATGCCGCGCTCCTGCAAGGACTTTCTGAGAGCAGGCGGCAGATATTCTGCGCCGACCTGCGCGTTCCTCAGACAGGTAATGTCGGCCTCGAGCTCGTGCGCCTTCTCCACGATCAGCTTGAGGAACGAAGGCGTGCCCACGAAGCCGGTGATGCCGAGGTCGCGGATCGCCGC
>DASQGB010000301.1:0-2396 GCA_035632815.1 Burkholderiales bacterium
GGCCGCTTCGAGGTGCGCTTTCGCCTCTACGACGTCGTCAAGCAGGCATCGCTCGGCGGCATTGCCTACACCCTGACCAAGGAGCAGGCGCGCGCCACGGCCCACCGCATTGCCGATTTCGTGTACGAGAAGCTCACCGGCGAGAAGGGCACCTTCTCGACGCGCATCGCGTACGTCGTCAAGCGCGGCAACCGCTACGAGCTGCAGATCGCCGACGCCGACGGCGCCGGCGAGGAGACCGCGCTCGCCTCGTTCGAGCCGATCATCTCGCCGGCCTGGTCGCCCGACGGCCGGCGCCTGGCGTACGTGTCCTTCGAGAACAAGAAGCCGGTGGTGTACGTGCACTCGCTGCTCGACGGCAAGCGCCAGGTGGCGGCCAATTTCAAGGGGTCCAATTCGGCGCCCGCCTGGTCCCCCGACGGCTCCCGGCTGGCGGTGTCGCTGTCGCGCGAGGGCGGCTCGCAGATCTTCCTGGTCAACCCCGACGGGAGCAGCGTGCGCCGGCTGACTTCCTCGTCGGCCATCGACACCGAGCCGCGCTTCTCCCCCGACGGGCGCTGGATCTATTTCACCTCGGACCGCGGCGGCAGCCCGCAGGTTTACCGCATGCCCGCCGCCGGCGGCGAGCCGCAGCGCGTGACCTTCGAGGGCAGCTATAATGTGTCGCCGCGCTTGAGTCCCGACGGAAGGACCCTCGCGTACATAACGCGCAACAGCGGAAAGTTCCAGGTGGCGCTGCTCGATCTGTCGAACCGCCAGGTGCAGATCCTCACCGACAGCGATCGCGACGAGTCTCCGAGCTTCGCCCCGAACGGCCGCATGATTCTTCTGGCGACGGTGCTCGGCGGCCGCGGCGTGCTTTCGGCGGTGTCCTCGGACGGCCGCATCAAGCAGCGCTTGACGGTCACCGCGGGCGACGTGCGCGAGCCGGCCTGGGGGCCGTTCATCGAATGACAAAGGAGCCATGACATGCGCGTCATCATCCTGTCCAGCCTGAGCGCCGCGGCGCTCGCCCTGCTCGCCGTCGGCTGCGCCACCACCGATTCGCCCGACCAGCAGTCGCCCGCCGGGGTGGAGGATCGCAGCAGCCCGGGCAAGCCCGGCGCGCGCAGCGGGCCGATCGACCGCAAGCCGATCGCCAGCGTCGATCTGACGCAGAGCCGCAAGGATCCGGCCAGCGCGCTGAGGGACCCCGCCAACATCCTCTCCAAGCGCTCGATCTACTATGACCTCGACCAGTACGACGTCAAGGACCAGTACCGCGGGCTGGTCGAGGCGCACGCCAAGTACCTGCGCGACAACCCGTCGGTGCGCATCCTGATCCAGGGCAACACCGACGAGCGCGGCAGCCGCGAGTACAACGTCAGTCTCGGCCAGCGCCGCTCCGACGGCGTGAAGAAGATGCTGCTCCTGCTCGGGGCGAAGGACAACCAGATCGAGTCGGTGAGCCTCGGCGAGGAGAAGCCGCAGTCCGAGGGCCACAGCGAGGACGCCTGGTCGAAGAACCGGCGCAGCGACATCCTCTACGGCGGCGAGTACTGATGCGGGCCGCGCTCGTCTCCGCCGCCATCGCCCTCGGTTGGGCGCTCGCCGCGCCCGCCGCCGCGCAGGGGATATTTGACGACCGGGAGGCGCGCCGGCGCATCGACCTGATGCGCCAGGAGATGCAGGACAGCCAGAGAAAGACCGACGAGCGGCTGGGCAGCGTCGAGGCTGCGATCAGCGCCGCCGCCTCGGCGGCGACCGACCGCAGCGCGCTGCTCGATCTCGCGTCCCAGATCGAGTCCCTGCGCAATGACCTGGCGCGCATGCGCGGGCAGATCGAGGTGCTCGGCAACCAGGTCGACACCGCCGACCGGCGGACGAAGGATCTTTACCTGGACATCGATACGCGCCTGCGCAAGCTCGAGCAGACCCGCGATCAGCAGGCCGCCGCCGCGGCCGAGAAGCCGCCGGCACCGCCGGCCGCGGCCGCGGAGCCCGAGGTCACCCCGGCCGAAAGCCGCGCCTACCAGGCGGCGCTCGACCAGTTCAAGCTAGGCAATTACGCGCTCGCCGTGAATGCGATGCAGGGCTTCCTCGTCACCTATCCGGACAGCCCGCTCGCTTCCAACGCTCAGTACTGGACCGGGATGGCGTATTCCGGCCAGCGCGATTACAAGAGCGCGATCTCAGCCCAGCGCAAGCTGCTCGCGACCTGGCCCGAGAGCCAGAAGGCGCCGGATGCCATGCTCAGCATCGCGAGCGCCCAGGAAACCATGGGCGAGCGCAAGATCGCGCAGAAGACCCTCGAAGAGCTCATCGCCAAGTACCCCGCGAGCAGCGCCGCCACGAGCGCGAAGCAGCGCCTCGCGGCCTCTGCTAAGCGCTGAGCGACCGAAGGGAGCGTTCCCTTG
>DASQGB010000302.1:0-14047 GCA_035632815.1 Burkholderiales bacterium
TTGCTCGGGGAGAACGTGAATGAGCCTGGACCGAAGGGATTTTCTGAGAAAGGCCGGCGCTGCCGGATTGGCCAGCATGGTGCCTGAGGCGGTGCGCGTGGGCGCGTGGGCGCAAGGCTCGGACGCGCCGGAGAAGAAGGAAGTGAAAGTCGGCTTCATCCCCCTAACCGACTGCTCTTCGGTGGTGATCGCATCGGTGATGAAATTCGACGAGAAGTACGGCATCAAGATCACGCCGTCCAAGGAAGCCTCGTGGGCCTCGGTGCGCGACAAGCTGGTGAACGGCGAGCTCGACGCGTCGCACGTCCTGTGGGGCCTGATCTATGGCGTGCAGATGGGGCTCGGCGGGCCGAAGAAGGACATGAACATCCTGATGAACCTGAACCACAACGGCCAGGCGATGACGCTGTCGCGCAAGCTCTACGACAAGGGCGTCAAGGACGCCACTGGCCTCGCGGCGCTGATCGCCAAGGAGAAGGGCGAGTACACGTTCGCTCACACCTTCCCGACCGGCACGCACGCGATGTGGCTCTACTACTGGCTCGCGACCTATGGCGTGCACCCGTTCAACGACGTCAAGACCATCACGGTGCCGCCGCCGCAGATGGTGGCCAACATGCGCGTCGGCAACATGGACGGCTACTGCGTCGGCGAGCCCTGGCCCTACCGCGCCATCGTCGACAAGATCGGCTTCACCGCGGAGACCACGCAAGGCGTGTGGAAGGACCATCCGGAGAAGGCGCTCGGCACCACCGCCGAGTGGGTGCAGAAGTACCCGAAGACGGCGCGCGCGATGACCGCGGCGATCATCGACGCCGGCCGCTGGATCGACGCTTCGCTCGTCAACCGGCAGAAAACCGCCGAGATCGTCGCCGACAAGAGCTATGTGAACACGGACAAGGAAGTCATCGTCGCCCGCATGCTCGGGCGCTACGACAACGGCATCGGCAAGGTGTGGGACGACAAGGACCACATGAAGTTCTACAACGACGGCCACGCGCCGTTCCCCTATCTGTCCGACGGCATGTGGTTCATGACCCAGCACCGCCGCTGGGGACTGCTCAAGGAGGATCCCGACTACCTGGAGGTGGCCAAGAAGGTCAACCGCCTCGACGTCTACAGGGACGCCGCAGCGATGGCGAAGGCCTCGGTGCCGAAAGACGTAATGCGCACGTCGAAATTCATCGACGGCGTGGTGTGGGACGGCAAGGATCCGAAAAAGTACGCGAGCGCCTTCAAGGTCAAGGTGGCTTGAGATGGTTGCCGTTGTTCTTCAGAAAACAAGATTCCGGGAAAAACCGAAACCCACGAGTCCTCCGCATCCCGCGGCGAGGAGGGAGATTCCCGTCCAGACCGCGCGCCGGCGAGCGCCGGCGCCCGAATGGCTGATCACCGCCATCGCCTGGATCGCGGGGATCGCGCTGTTCACCGTCGCTTGGGCGGCGATCGCGAAATTCGGCGGCCGCATTCCCGATCCGCTCACCGTCGGCGCGGCGGCGGCGAAGATCTTCGCTGATCCCTTCTACAGCAAGGGGCCGAACGACCAGGGCATCGGCTGGAACGTGCTCTCGTCGCTGAAGCGCGTCGGCATCGGCTTCGGTCTGGCGGCGGCGATCGGCATCCCGCTCGGTTTCATGATCGGCCGCTGGCGGTTTCTCTCCGGCATGGCGGCGCCGATCATCGCGCTGCTGAAGCCCGTATCGCCGCTCGCCTGGCTGCCGATCGGCCTGCTCGTCTTCAAGGCGGCCAACCCGGCGGCGATCTACGTGATCTTCATCTGCAGCCTGTGGCCGATGATCGTCAATACGGCCGTCGGCGTGCGCCAGATCCCGCAGGACTACCTGAACGTGGCGCGGGTACTGAACCTCTCCGAGTGGAAGGTGTTCACGAAGATCCTGTTCCCGGCGGTGCTGCCCTACATGATCACCGGGGTGCGGCTGTCGATCGGCGTCGCCTGGCTGGTGATCGTAGCCGCGGAGATGCTGACGGGCGGAGTCGGCATCGGCTTCTGGGTCTGGGACGAGTGGAACAACCTCAAGGTCGAGCACATCATCATCGCCATCTTCACCATCGGCATCGTCGGCCTGGCGCTCGAGCAGGCGCTGGTGCTCCTCGCCCGGAGGTTCAGCTATGCATAACGAGAGATACCTGAGCGTCGAACGCGTCGGCAAGACGTTCGAGACTCGCAAGGGCGACTTCGTCGCGCTGACCGCGATCGACCTGGCGATCCGGAAAGGCGAGTTCGTCACGCTGATCGGGCATTCCGGCTGCGGCAAGAGCACGCTGCTCAACCTGGTGGCAGGTCTGCTCAAGCCGACCGACGGCGTGATCCTGCTCGCGGACAAGCACGTCGACGGCCCGGGGCCGGATCGCGGCGTGGTGTTCCAGAACCACTCGCTGCTGCCGTGGCTGACCTGCTTCGAGAACGTCTACCTGGCCGTGGAGCGGGTTTTCAAGGACTCGAAATACGAATTGAGAGACAAGACGTCGAGGGCCCTCGAGCTGGTGGGGCTCTCCCACGCCGAGGACAAGTATCCGCACGAGATCTCCGGCGGCATGAAGCAGCGCGTCGGCATCGCGCGCGCGCTTGCCATCGAGCCCAAGGTGCTGCTCCTGGACGAGCCGTTCGGCGCGCTCGACGCGCTGACCCGCGCCACGCTGCAGGACGAGCTGATGCGCATCGTCGGCCAGACCGGCGCGACGGTGCTGATGGTCACGCACGACGTGGACGAGGCGGTGCTCCTGTCCGACCGCGTGGTGATGATGACCAACGGGCCGGCGGCGACCATCGGCGACGTGCTGCAGGTCACGCTGCCGCGGCCGCGCGAGCGTCTCGCGCTCGCGCACGACGCGCGCTTCATGGAGCTGCGCGCCGCGGTGCTCGAATTCCTCTACCAAAAACAGGCCCACAAGGCGAAGCTCAAGGTGGCGTAGTGAGCGAAATGAGGGGCAAGGTGTTCCTCATCGGCGCAGGACCCGGCGACCCGGAGCTGATGACGCTCAAGGCGGCACGCGCGCTGCGCGTCGCCGACGTGGTGCTGGTCGACGATCTGGTCAGCCGCGGCTGCCTGTCGCACGTGCGTTCCGACGCCCGCGTCATCGAGGTCGGCAAGCGCGGCGGGTGCAAGTCGACGCCGCAGGCGTTCATCGAAAGGCTCTGCATCCAGCACGTCAAGGCCGGGCAGGTCGTCGCGCGCCTCAAGGGCGGCGATCCTTTCGTGTTCGGCCGCGGCGGCGAGGAGCTCGAAGCGCTCAGCGCCGCAGGCGTCGAAGTGGAGATCATCCCGGGCATCACGGCAGGCACCGCGGTGCCCGCCACGCTCGGCATTCCGGTGACTCATCGCGAGCTGGCGCGTGGCGTCACTTTCGTGACCGGACACTCCAAGCATGGCACCGAGCCGGACTGGGACGCGCTCGCGCGCACCGGAACGACCCTGGTTATCTACATGGGTTTGAGGCGTTTGCCGCAAATCGCCTCGTCCTTGATGGAAGCCGGAATGAAGCCCGAAACGCCGGCATGCGCCATCGAGAATGGCACACTCAGGCATCAGCGCGAGGTCGTCAGCACGCTTCGCGAGCTGGCAAAGGATGTGCAGAAGAAGGGGATCGCGAGTCCGGCCATGGTCGTGATCGGCGAGGTCGTCCGGCTTGCAAGAATCAAGCTGAGCCTGCCGCAGGCGCGCGCTGCATGAAACGGCAACGACTCGTCGTCATCGGCAATGGGATGGTCGGCCAGCGTTTCCTCGAGCAGCTAGTCGGGCGCAGCCACGACTTCGAGATTACGACGTTTTGCGAAGAGCCACGGCCGGCCTATGACCGGGTGCAGCTGACGAGCTTCTTCTCAGGCAAGTCGGCGGCCGATCTCAACGTCGTGCCGGAGCGGTTTTTCCAGGAGCATGCGATGACGCTGCGGCTGAACGACAGCGTTCTCGCCATCGATCCCGAGCGCAAGCTGGTGCGCTCGGCGCGCTATCGCGAAGTCCCTTACGACAAGCTCGTGCTCGCGACCGGTTCCTATCCGTTCGTGCCGCCGGTGTCGGGCAAGGACCGGCGCGATTGCTTCGTCTACCGCACGATCGAGGACCTAGAGGTGATCACGGCCGCCGCCGCGCGCGCGCGGGTCGGCGCGGTCATCGGCGGCGGGCTGCTCGGGCTCGAAGCCGCCAAGGCGCTCAAGGACCTCGGGCTCGAGACGCACATCGTGGAGTTCGCGCCGCGGCTGATGGCGGTGCAGCTCGACGATTCCGCAGGCAGGCTGCTGCGGCGCAAGATCGAGGCGCTGGGCGCCAGGGTTCACGTCTCTAGGAGCACGAAAGAGATCGTGGAGGGTACCGGGCGGAAGCACAAACTGGTTTTCGCCGACGGCACTAGCCTCGAGACCGACGTCATCGTCTTCTCCGCGGGCATCCGCCCGCGCGACGAGCTGGCGCGCGCGGCCGGTCTCGCGGTCGGCGAGCGCGGCGGCATCCAGATCAACTCCCATTGCCAGACCACGAATCCGGACATCTACGCGGTGGGCGAGTGCGCGCTGTGGCAGGGGCGCATCTTCGGGCTGGTCGCGCCCGGCTACCAGATGGCGGAGGTCGCGGCACGTCATCTCGTCGGCGAGGACAACGTGCAATTCCTCGGCGCGGACATGAGCACCAAGCTCAAGCTGATGGGCGTGGACGTGGCCTCCATCGGCGATGCGCACGGAGCGACGCCGAACGCACTGAATTACGTTTTCACGGACGAGGCTGCCGGTGTGTACAAGAAGCTGGTGGTCTCCGGGGACCGCAAGTATCTGCTCGGCGCGATCCTGCTGGGAGATGCATCCGACTACGGCACGCTCCTGCAGATGGCGCTGAATCCGCTGCCGCTGCCGGAGCATCCCGAGGATCTGATTCTTCCCGCGCGCACCTATGCGGGCAAAGGCCTCGGCATCGATCTGCTGCCCGATGCCGCGCTGGTGTGTTCATGCAATGGCGTTTCAAAAGGACAAATCATTGAAGCCGTGGGCGCAGGATGCGCCAGTCTGGGTGCACTGAAAAAGCAGACCAAGGCGGCGACGAGCTGCGGCGGCTGCGGACCGCTCGCCAAGCAGATCCTCGACGCGCAGCTGAAGAAGCGCGGCGTCGCGGTGAACAACCATCTTTGCGAGCACTTTGCCCATTCGCGTCAGGAGCTTTTTCATTTAATAAAAATAAACTCCATAAAAAGCTTCGACGAACTGATCAGGAAACATGGCAACGGCAGGGGATGCGACATCTGCAAACCTGCCGTGGCGTCGATCCTCGCCTCGTGCTGGAACGAGATGATCCTCAAGCCCAGACACGCGCCGCTGCAGGACACCAACGATCACTTCCTCGCCAACCTGCAGAAGGACGGCAGCTACTCGATCGTGCCGCGCGTGCCCGGGGGCGAGATCACGCCCGAGAAGCTGGTGGTGCTCGGCCAGGTGGCGAAGAAATTCGGGCTCTATACCAAGATCACCGGCGCGCAGCGCATCGATCTCTTCGGCGCGCGCGTCGAGCAGCTGCCGCTCGTCTGGAAGGACCTGGTGGACGCCGGCTTCGAGTCCGGCCATGCCTACGGCAAGGCGCTGCGCGCGGTGAAATCCTGCGTCGGCAGCACCTGGTGTCGCTACGGCGTGCAGGACTCGGTGACCATGGCGATCAATATCGAGAACCGCTACCGCGGGCTGCGCGCGCCGCACAAGCTGAAGATGGCGGTCTCGGGCTGCACGCGCGAATGCGCGGAGGCGCAGGGCAAGGACGTCGGCATCATCGCCACGGAGAAGGGCTGGAACCTGTACGTGTGCGGCAACGGCGGCATGAAGCCGAGACACGCCGATCTTCTCGCAACGGATTTATCCGATGAATTGTTGATTCGCTTTATCGACCGCTTCCTCATGTTCTACATCCGCACCGGCGACCGGCTGCAGCGCACCAGCGTGTGGCTGGAAAACCTGGAAGGCGGCATCGACTACGTGCGCAAGGTAGTGTGCGAGGACTCGCTCGGCATCGGCGCCGAGCTCGAAGCGGACATACAGACATTCGTCGACAGCTACGAGTGCGAGTGGAAGAAGGCGATCAACGACCCGGAGATCCTCAAGCGCTTCCGCCACTTCGTGAACAGCGACGAGCCCGACCGCAACATCATCTTCGTCGCCGAGCGTGGCCAGATCCGTCCGGCCCGCCCCGAAGAGCGTGAAGCCGAAGTTGCATAGGATTTGCCGCCTCGAGGAGATTGTCCCCGGGACCGGCGTGTGTGCGCTGGTGGGAGGCGAGCAGGTCGCGGTTTTTCGAGTTGAAGAAAACGTTTATGCGGTAGGCAATGGCGACCCTTTTTCGGGCGCAAACGTCCTGTCGCGTGGCATCGTCGGCGACATCAAGGGCGAGCTGGTCGTGGCTTCGCCCGTCTACAAGCAGCATTTCAGCCTGGTATCGGGCCGCTGCATCGAGGACAGCTCGGTGCGGATCCCGGTGTACGCCGCGAAAGTCGATGCCGGCTTTGTGTTCGTGGAACCGAGGCACGAGATTGCCACTACCTGCTGCTACTGCGGGATTGGATGCGGGGTGCTGGCTTGCGTCTCCAACAATGAAATTATTTCCGTAAAAGGCGACCCCGCGCATCCGGCGAACTTCGGCCGCCTGTGCACGAAAGGCCTGTCGCTGCACAAGGCCGATCCATCGTTCCGCGCGCTCTACCCGGAAGTCTGCGGCGAAAGAAGATCATGGGACGACGCGCTGGATTTCATAGCAGATATTTTTTCGAGAACAATTTCCCTTGATGGGCCCGATGCGGTGGCCTTCTACATTTCCGGGCAGTTCCTCACCGAGGACTACTACGTCTTCAACAAGCTGGCGAAGGGGCTGATCGGCACCAACAATATCGACACCAACTCGCGTCTTTGCATGGCCTCCGCGGTCGCCGGCTACAAGCAGACGCTCGGCGCCGACGCCCCGCCCGCGTGCTACGAGGACATCGAGTCCGCGGACTGCATCTTCATCGCCGGCAGCAACGCCGCCTGGGCGCATCCCGTGCTCTTCAGGAGAATCGAGAAAGCCGCGCCGAAGAACCTCGTCGTGGTCGACCCGCGCAAGACGGAAACCGCGCGCGCCGCGACCCTGCACCTGCAGATCGCGCCTGGAACGGACGTGGCGCTCTTCAACGGCATGCTGCACGTCATGCTCCGCGAGGGCTGGGTGGACCGCGAATACATGCGCCTGCACACGGAAGGGTTTGAGGGGCTGCGCGACACCGTGCGCGACTTCACCCCCCTGGTGACTGCTTCCTTGTGCGCTCTCACAGAACAGGATGTTGTCGAGGCGGCAAGGCTTTTCGCCACTTCGCGGGCGACCCTTTCCCTCTACTGCCAGGGTCTCAACCAGTCTTCAAGCGGCACGGCGAAGAATGCGGCGCTCATCAACCTGCATCTCGCCACCGGCCACATCGGCAAGCCGGGCGCGGGGCCCTTCAGCCTCACCGGCCAGCCCAACGCGATGGGCGGGCGCGAAGTCGGAGGCATGGCAAATCTCCTGTCTGGCCACAGGGATCTTTCGAATGAAAACCACCGAAAAGAGGTTGCCGATCTCTGGGGAGTGAAGAGCATTCCGGAAAAACCCGGCAAGACGGCGGTGGAGATGTTCGAGGCCGTGCGCGCCGGGGAGATCAAGGTCCTCTGGATCGCCTGCACGAACCCGGCGCAGTCGCTGCCGGATCAGAAGCTCGTGCACGAGGCCCTTGAGCGCGCCGAGCTGGTCATCGTGCAGGACGCTTATCGCCACACCGAGACGGCCGCTTATGCCGATGTCTTCCTGCCGGCCGCGGGCTGGGGCGAGAAGGAAGGGACGATGACCAACTCCGAGCGGCGCATCTCGCGCGTGCGCGCCGCCGTTCCGCCTCCGGGGGAAGCGAGGCAGGACTGGAGAATTGCGGTCGATTTCTCAAGAAAGCTTTTTCCGGGGAAATTCAACTACGAAAGCCCGGAGGATATCTTCAATGAACACCGGGAAACGACCCGCGGGCGCGATCTCGACATCACCGGGCTTTCGTACGCGCTGCTCGACGAGCTTGGCCCGCAGCAGTGGCCGTTTCCCGAAGGAGCGAGGCAGGGCAGGAAGCGGCTCTATGAGGACGGCGTATTTCCGACCGCCTCGGGGCGCGCGCGCTTCGTCTCCACGCCCTACCGGCCGGTCGCCGAGGACGTGGATGCGCGCTATCCGCTGCGCCTGACGACCGGACGGCTGCGCGACCAGTGGCACACGATGAGCCGGACCGGGACGATTGCGGGACTGTTCGCGCACGAGCCCGAGGCGCGGCTCACGGCGCATCCGGACGACCTCTCGCGCCTCGGGCTGAAGGAAGGGGAGCTCGTCAAGGTCAGCTCGCGACGCGGTCAGATCTATCTGCCGGCGGCGCCGGATCAGGATCTGCCCCGCGGCGTGGTGTTCGTTCCGATGCACTGGGGCGCCCGATTCCTCGGCGGGAAGGGGCGGCGCGGCGTCAACGAGCTAACCCTCGGCGCGCTCGATCCGTCCTCCCGGCAGCCGGAGCTCAAGCATTGCGCGGTGCGCGTCGAAGCCGCCGAGCTGCCGTGGCGGCTCGTCGCGTTCGGTCATTCGCCGGACGTTTCCTCGCTCATGAGCCGCCTTGATCCGATGATGGGCGCGACCCCTTACGCCGCCCGCACGCTCATCGGCCGCGAGCGGCCAGGGGTGCGCCTGTCCCTCGCGGCGAAGCAAGCGCCGGGCGACGACCTGCTGCGGCGTATCGAAGCGGCTTTCGGCGATGGCGGCACCGTGCTGAAGGATTGCGGGTTGCTCGCGCCGGGCGGCCGCACGGTATGCAACTGCTTCGACGTCGCCGAGCGCGACATCGAGGCGTTCCTGGCAGCCTCGAAATCGCTGGCCGAGCTGCAGGCCAGCCTCAAGTGCGGGACCAACTGCGGCTCCTGCCTGCCGGAGCTGCGGCGCATGGCGGCCGCCGCCTGATTTCCAGCATGAGGCCCGCGCAGGTGGCGCTGGTGCAGGACAGCTGGAAGGAGGTGCTGCCGATCGCCGACACGGCAGCGGCGCTTTTCTACGGCCGGCTGTTCGCCCTCGACCCGGAGCTCAAGCCGCTGTTCCGCGGCGACATGAAGCAGCAGGGGCGCAAGCTCATGGCGATGATGTCGGTCGCCGTCCACGGATTGGGCCAGCCGGAGACCATCGTCCCCGCCGTGCAGGATCTCGGCCGGCGCCACGCCGGCTACGGCGTGAAGGACCGGCACTACGCGAGCGTGGGTGCGGCGCTCCTTTGGACGCTAGGCCAGGCGCTGGGCGAGACTTTCACCCCTAATGTCGAAAACGCCTGGTCTGCTGCCTATGGCTTGCTCGCGCAGACCATGAGGGACGCCGCTCGCCTTAGCTCCGCTTGACTCCAAGCAGGGCGCCGCCGAGCTGCGGCTCGCGACGGCGCGTACGCTTTCCGGGCGCGGCCGGCCGCGATTCGCCCTCTGCCGCCATGCGCGCGCGAGCTTCCCTCACCTGGGCGTCGTGCTCTGCGGCAACCGGCGCGGGCAGGGGTACGGGCTCATGGCGCCGGCCGCGCCATGATTGGGATTGAACAGGGCGCGAAGCGGGACGACCCTGAGGACGCCGCGGCTCGGGGCGCCGCGGCTCGTGCCGCCGCTGCTCGTGCCGCCGGGGCTCTTGTGCGGCACGCGAGCTGGCGCTGCCGGGTTCGAAACCTTCGATGACGCGTTGCTCCACCTGCCGGTTGATCAGTCTTTCGATTGCGGCCATCAGTGGGCGTTCCTCGTGGCTGACGAGGGACACGGCTTCGCCTTCGACGCCGGCGCGGCCGGTGCGGCCGATGCGGTGGACGTAGTCCTCGGCGACGTGCGGCAGGTCGTAGTTGACGACGTGGGGCAGGGCCTCGATGTCGAGGCCGCGCGCGGCGATGTCGGTGGCCACGAGCACGCGCAGCTCGTTGTCCTTGAAGCGGGCGAGGGTGCGGGTGCGCGCGCCCTGGCTCTTATTGCCGTGGATCGCATCGGCCTCGATGCCGCTCTTCTCCAGCTGCTGGGCCAGGCGATTGGCGCCGTGCTTGGTCTTGCAGAACACCAGCACCTGGCGCCAGTCGTTGGTCTTCACGAGGTGCGCAAGCAGCTCGCGCTTCCTGTCGGCGGCCACCGGGTGCGCGACCTGCGCCACCAGCTCGGCCGGGGTGTTGCGGCGCGCGACTTCGACAGTCACGGGGTTCTTCATGAACGAGGAGGCGAGCTTGCGGATCTCCTCCGGGAACGTCGCCGAGAACAGCAGGTTCTGGCGTTGCACCGGGAGGAGCGCGAGAATGCGGCGGATGTCGGGGATGAAGCCCATGTCGAGCATGCGGTCGGCCTCGTCCAGCACCAGGATCTCGACCTGGCGCAGGTCCACGGTCTTCTGCTGCACATGGTCGAGCAGCCGTCCCGGGGTGGCGACGACGATGTCGATGCCGCGGCGCAGGGCATCGATCTGGGGCTGGATGCCCACGCCGCCGTAGATGCACGTCGATTTCACCTTCACGTGCTTGCCGTAGGTGCGGACGCTTTCCTCCACCTGCGCCGCGAGCTCGCGGGTCGGGGTGACGATCAGCACGCGTACCGGATGGCGGGCCGGGGAATGGCTCGCGGTCGCCCTGCCGGAAATTCTCTGCAGAATGGGCAGCGCGAAGCCGGCGGTTTTTCCCGTGCCGGTCTGCGCGGCGCCGAGCAGGTCGCGGCCTGCGAGAACGACCGGGATGGCTTGCACCTGAATGGGGGTGGGAACGGTGTAGCCCTGCTCGCGGACAGCACGCAGCAACTCGGCCGAAAGGCCTAGTGTTTCAAATGACGAAGTAATGACTTTCTCCTGAGCTCGGCCTGTGAAGGGATCGCCTTCGACCGGTCCAGGCAGATGCGTTTTAGGCTTGTTATTTTGCGGTCCAGGATGGACCGGGAGTAACGGACTGAGACGCTAACCGGATGTGCGCAACAGCAACCTGGGGACGAATTATACGGCTTTCTGGCGCAGCATGCCGATCTCGTTGCCGGCGAGCGCCATGAGCACAATGGCACCCCCGATCAGCGTCGAGCGTCCCGGCTCCTCGCCCGCCCCCAGCCAGGCCCACAGCGGCCCGAGCACCACCTCGAGCAGCCCGAGGAGCGCGATTTCCGGCGCGAGCAGCGCGCGGCTCGCGAGCACCAGGAGCATGCACGGCAGCCCGAGCTGAGTGACGCCGAGGAAGGCGAGCAGGGCGACGTCGCGCGCGCTCGCCGAGAACGGCAGCGCGAAGGGCAGGGCGATCAGGCAGGAGAGCGCGCCGCCGAGCATCACGGCCGGGATGAGATCCAGCTTCGCCGCGCTCGCGCGCAGGACGACCACGTTGATCGCCGCCGCAACCGGGATGAGGAACGCGATCGCCATCCCGGCGTAATGCGCCGACAGGCCGGCGCTGAACATCCACGCGATGCCAAGCGCTGCGGCGCTCGCGGCGAGCCAGGTGCCCAGCGGCACCGGGTCCTTCAGGAACATGCTGGCAAAAACCGCGGTGAGCAGTGGACTCACGCTCATCACCACCAGCGTGTTCGCGGTCGTGGTCAGCGAAAGGGCGAACAGGAATGCCGTGAACATGATCGCCCACATCAGGCCGGAGACCAGGCCGGGCATGCCGGCGGCGCGGACTGCTTTCCAGGGATTCGCCTTCTGAAGAAGTAAAACGATGAAGACGAACAGGAAAGCGAACAGGCTGCGCCAGAACACCTGCTCGAACGGCTCGGCGTGCTCGATGTGGCGCGTAACCACCCCGGCGCTGCTCCACAGCACCGGCGCCGCCACCATCAGCGCCACCGCCGTCGCGCGCGTCACGCCTGGCGTTCAGCGAGGAAGGGCTTCAGCGCCTTGGCGGTGTGACCGTCGTCGAGCGCTTCGGGCACGCCCTGGTACACCACCTTGCCGCCGCCGTCGCCGCCTTCGGGCCCGAGGTCGACGATCCAGTCGGCTTCTGCGATCACATCCAGGTTGTGCTCGATCACCACCGCGGTGTTGCCGGCGTCCACCAGCCGGTGGAGCACGCGGATCAGCTTCTCGACGTCGGCCATGTGCAGGCCGACGGTGGGTTCATCGAGAACGTAGAGGGTTTTAACTTCGCTGCGTTTCGCGAGCTCGTAGACCAGCTTGATGCGCTGCGCTTCGCCGCCGGACAGGGTAGGGCTCTGCTGGCCGAGGGTGAGGTAGCCCAGGCCGACGTCCTGCAGCAGCCGCAGGCAGCGATGGATCGAGGCGTGAGCGGAGAAGTACTCGAGCGCCTCGTCGACGCTCATGGCGAGCACCTCGCCCACCGTCCTGCCGCGCAGCTTCACCGCCAGCGTCTCGGCGTTGAAGCGCGCGCCGCCGCAGACGTCGCAGGTGACCCTCACATCGGGCAGGAAGGACATCTCGATCTTCTTGATGCCTTGCCCCTCGCAGCCCTCGCAGCGCCCGCCCGCGGTGTTGAAGGAGAAGCGGCTCGCGCCCCAGCCGCGGATGCGCGCCTCGCTGGTGTCGGCGAACAGGCGCCGGATGTGGTCCCAGAAGCCGACATAGGTCGCCGGGCAGGAGCGCGGCGTCTTGCCGATGGGCGTCTGGTCCACCTCCAGCACGCGCTCGATGCGCTCACGGCCCTTGATCGACTTGCAGCCTACCGCGGCTTTTTGCACGAAGGATTCATAAAGCACGTCGCGCGCGAGGGTGGATTTACCCGAGCCGGACACGCCGGTGACGGCGACCAGGCGGCCGAGCGGAACCCGCACGTCGACGCTCTTCAGGTTATGCAAGCTCGCTTTGTGCACCTCCAGCGAATCATTTTTCTTCGAGACCGGCCGCCGCGGCTGCAGCGGGTGTTTCAACGGTTGGTTGAGAAAACGCCCGGTGAGCGACGCGGGATTCGCCATCAGCTCCTCGGCGTCGCCCTGCGCCACGACCGCGCCGCCGAGCTTGCCGGCGCCGGGGCCGAGGTCGATCACGTGCTGCGCGCGCCGGATCGTGTCCTCGTCGTGCTCCACCACGACCAGCGAGTTGCCCTTGGCTCCGAGCTTCTCCAGCACGTCGAGCAGGACCTGGTTGTCGCGGTGGTGCAGGCCGATCGTCGGCTCGTCCAGGATGTAGCACACGCCGCGCAGGTTCGAGCCGAGCTGCGCCGCGAGCCGGATGCGCTGCGCCTCGCCGCCCGAGAGCGTCGGCGCCGAGCGGTCGAGGGTGAGGTAGCCCAGCCCGACTTCGCCGAGGAAGCCCAGGCGCGAGTTCAGCTCCGCCACGATATCTCGCGCGATCTCGCTTCCCCGACCCAGCAATTTAATCTTCTGAAACAGCAACTTTAGTTGGTTGATCGGCTGCCCTGCGTACTCGGCGATGTTCCTGCCTTGCCAGCGCACCGCGAGCGCCTCGCGGTTGAGGCGCCGGCCCTCGCACTGCGGGCAGTCCTCGTCGATCTCGAGCCATTCGATCCAGGAATCGAGCACGTTGTCCTCGGCACCGGTGCGCGCGCGCTCGTCGCTCCACTCCACGTCGTCGATCTGCAGGCCGGTGCCGTAGCAGGCCGGGCACCAGCCGTGCTTGGAGTTGTAGGAGAAGAGCCGCGGGTCGAGCTCCGGGAAGCTGCGGCCGCACGAGCGGCACGCGCGCTTGGTCGAGAACACCTGCACCTCTTTGCCGGCCAGCACGTGCACCACGCCTTTGCCGATCTCCAGGGTCCTGCCGAGGAGCTGGCGCAGCTCGAATTCCTTTTTCGGCAGGACCTGCGCGTCGCCGACCGGCAGCTCGATGGTGTGCTCCTTGAAGCGGTCGATGCGCGGGAACGGGCGCGTCGGCAGCAGCTTGCCGTCCACGCGCAGGTGCCAGTAGCCCTTCGACAGCGCCCATTTTGCGAGGTCGGTGTAGACGCCCTTGCGGTTCACCACCAGCGGCGCCAGCAGACTGATTTTTTGATTTCTATAAGAACGCAAAAGTCGAGCGGCAATGACGTCTTCGCTCTGCGTCTCGATCGGCACGTCGCAGTCCGGGCAGTGCTGCGTGCCGAGCTTCAC